>JAFTRB010000203.1 GCA_017462445.1 Clostridia bacterium | reverse complement strand
GAATACACCTTCGACCCCAGATGGTATGTGCGATTAGGAGCGAAGGTCTGCGAAATTTTAGGATTGTAAAAAACATGATTTTAAAAATATTAAAGGACTCCTGTTTTAGACAGGAGTCCTTATTTTTGCCTCGTTTTGAGAATATTTATTTACATTTTAGACTGTTTTTGCAAAACGCTTCATTCTCTTTCTGCTGGATCAATCTCGGAAATTGCAAGATCAATATAGCCCGGGAGCTTCTTTTTGAATCTAAGCATCTTCAGGTCATTCTTGCCCTGAACTCTTGTAAGGATCACATTTTTATGCTCCTCAAGGCTTGGGTTTTCTTTGGGGATGACATTGCACAGCTCTACCGTTACAGGCTCTTTGCCAAGCGTCACATCAAGCTCTATGCCGAGGCCGTCATCCGCTCCTTTTACGCTATATTCCCCTGTAACCGACGCCGCCTTTACATCGCGGAAGAGGAGATACATTTTACGCTCGTCGGGCAGAAGACCGAAGGAATTATCGGGGGGAGTTATGGTAAGGGTAAGAGTGCTTTCATCCTCTGCGAGCTTAAAGTGCGTCTTGGCGAAAATGCCGTTTTTATAGGCGTTTGTCTCGCCGTCATCCTCGTAAAGCTCGTATTCTCCGTTGCCTCGCCAGAGATGTATCTCAAGGGGCTGGGAGAGCGAGAGATCATTAGTATCAGCATTTCTATACATGGGGATTATAGTACCCTCGCGAGCGAGAACGGGGATGGAATCAAGGTCACGATGCATAGTGACGGCCCATCCGCCCTCGTAAATTCTTCCGTTGAAGATATCGGTGTATCTCACTCCCTCCTCGGGAAGCCATACATTGACCTTGCCGAGGTTAAGCCGCTTATCCATGGGCTTTGTTATTGGAGCGACGATGAGGCTGCCGCCGAAAATGTACTGATTGGGGAATTCGTATGCCTCATGACAATCATAGCGGTAATACATAGGCATACAAATGGGCTCACCCTCGGTGTGAGTGCGGTAGTTTGCCGAGTAAAGATAGGGGATCAGCTTGTGGCGCAGACGAAGGAACCTTTCGGATATCTGCTCTACCGCCCAGCTACGCTTCCAGGGCTCCTTGCCCATAAAGTCGGAATTAGATGAATGAAGGCGGTTGATAGGGCTGAAAACTCCGTACTGAAGCCAGCGCAGATACAGCTCATCGTCCTGCACTCCGTGCATATGGCCGCCTATATCGTGTGACCACCAGGTATAGCCTGCGTTAGCGGCGGTGGTGGTGAAGTATGGCTGAAAATCAAGGCTCTTCCAGGTACAGATGGTGTCACCCGAAAATCCTAGCGGATAGCGATGACTGCCGAGACCCGAATATCGGGAAAGTATCAACGGTCGCTTCTCTCCTCTGCCTGAGTCAAGAGTATGGTAATGGTTCAGAGCCCAGAGAGGATCAAGGCCCGGGATCTTGGTTTTAGTTCCCTGCTGCCAATCGATCCACCAGAAGTCAACTCCCTCATCCTCAAGGGGTCTGTGCAGAACCTCAAAATAAGCCGACATAAATTCAGGATCGGTGGGATCGAATGGAATGGGCTCCTTCTTTTCGGGATCGAGACCAAGCCTTTTGCACATTGGGACATAGGCATCCTCGAAGAATCTTACACCCTGGGATGGATGAATATTAAGGGGCACCTTGAAGCCCTTTTCGTGAAGCCAATTCAGCATTTTCTTATGGTCGGGGAAAAGCTCCGTGTTCCATGAATATCCCGTACAGCCCGGCATAAACAGGTTGTTTAATATTTCCTGTGGACACTTTGGAGGCTCCGCCTTTGCTTTCTCACCAAAACGGGAAACCACGTCGGTCCAATGCCAATCCATATCTATGGTTGCAACGGTAATTGGCATGTTTTTGTCAATAAATGTTTGCATAAGCGAGGTATATCCCTCTTGTGTGTACGCCTTGTATCTCGACCACCAATTGCCAAGAGCATATTTTGGAATAAGCGGAACCTCTCCCGTCAGGCGGAAGAAATCGCGAAGCTGACCAAGGTATTTATACAAATCCTGATAAGGTTGAATCTACTCAGTTAACGGATAATCAATTGTTGTTCTATACTATTCAAGATAATATAAAACAAACATTGACATATAATTTTACAAAACTTGT
>JAFTRB010000003.1 GCA_017462445.1 Clostridia bacterium | reverse complement strand
CAAGCGCCAGGTAATCAATTCCGCGGCCCATAGCCTCCTTGAGTCCAACGGCATCTCTGCCGCTTTTGTCGGTTGGCTCGCCGTGAAGTATAACGATATTCTTTTTCTCTCTGTCTATCGCAAGGCTGTCAAGCATACCCTCTTCTGTACCGCTCCTGCCGACAATTCTCACATCGGCGGCGGTGTAGTATTCCCATTCCTCGCCAAAGATTATGAGATTGTTCGGCTTCTCGACGATTTTACCCGAGAAGGCGCCCCTCTCGTGGTTGCCCGAAACATAGAAGTAGGTGATCATCGGGTAGCGCTCAATAATACCAAGCACCCGCTCGCAATCGGTTAATGTAACCGACTCCGAGTCAAAGAGATCGCCTGCAATGATTACCGCTCCGCAGCCAAGCTCCTTTGCTTTATCAGCCATTCTTGAAAGAGTGTTGAACAGCTCGTTTTTCCTCTCCCGCTGTCTTTCTCCGCTCAGCCTTGCCGACAGAGGAGAGCCAAGGTGCAGGTCTGCCGTATGTAATATTCTCATATTTCTCTTTTTTCCTCCGTTTTCAGTGTAGCCGCATTTCGTATTTGCGCCTTGTACTCGCTTGGCGCAATGCCGTATTTTGAAGAGAATACCTTTGAAAAGTATGACTGATCCGAAAAGCCGGCTCTGATGGCAATTTCTCCAATGCTCATCTCCGCGCCTGCCAGCATTTTTACCGCCTCGCCCAGGCGTACCTCGGTAATATAGTCGTTCACCGTTATATCATACTCCTTCTTGAATGCGGTTATAAGAGTAGACTTGGAGCAACCGATATCCGAACATATATCCTTGATAGAGAATTTATTCTGGTAGTTGGAGCAGATATACCTCTTTGCCATCTGCGCAACCGTCGGCTTGCTGCTCGGGATTGCGTTCGACAGGGTAAGATACTGGGCGCATATCGTCATGATCTTTACATAGGAGCGGATCATATCCGCCTTGACGAGGGGGATTTCCCTTGCCGCCTCGTTAAGCTCGCGCGCCTGGTTTGCAAGCGAGGAGGAGAGCCTTCTAGCCGCGGTTCTCTCGCCTCCGTCCTTAAATATTTGCCCCATCATCAGGAAGCCGGCGTGGATACCGAAATTGTACAGCGGGCTGACCGCCTCGGTAAGACCGTATCTGCAGGTGTAAATATGCGTGCCGTGGAGCGCCAGCGCCTTCTTGCAGGCGTTCTTGTCGCAGCTCTGGCATCTCTCATATTCCTCGGGGGAGGAATGCACAATGCGGCAGAAGCGTCGCTTTTCCTTTGGGTAGGCGGCAATTTCCCTGTAATTTGTGTCGTGCAGAGATATGCGAAAGCCTGTAATTTTATGAAGCTCGGCAAGCACCGAAACAATCTCTTCGTTAGTCATAACAGTTTCCTTTGTCATTTATTGACAGATTTTTTTGCTCGTTTTTGTAAAATGTTTTGTAAAATGTGCGATTCTACAAATTATTATACAATTTTACATTGAAATTGTCAACTGTTTGCAATATAATAAAGGTGGAAAATATATAATAAGGGGAATTAGTATGAAGTATTGTATAGGCGTAGACCTCGGTGGGACCAACATTGCTGTTGGGCTCATTGAACCCGACTCCCATCGCATTGTAGAGAAGCACAGTGTCAAGACCAATGCGCCTCGGCCCTGCCGTGAGATTTCCCGCGATATCCACAGCGTCTGCCTCGAGCTTTGCAAGAGAGCTTCCGTCTCTCTTTCCGATGTTGCCTGGATAGGCGTTGCAACACCCGGTATAGTAAAGAACAGAGTAGTGGTCTCTGCGGTAAACCTCGGATGGACAAACGAGCCCTTTGGCGACATTCTTGCCGAGATAACAGGCAGACCTACCT
>JAFTRB010000202.1 GCA_017462445.1 Clostridia bacterium | reverse complement strand
GCAAGGAGATAGTCCTCCTTATCCACTAATGTCCAGTCAACTACCAAGCCAAGCTCGCTCTTAAGTATGTGATCCAGCCAAATTCTTGTAGCGCGACCGTTGCCCTCGCGGAATGGGTGGGCAACATTCATCTCAACATATTTTTCGACAATTTCTTCAAAACTGGATTGTGGCATAGCATCGATGCTTGCCAGCGCAGCATCGAGATACATAAGAGGCGCAAATCGAAAATTGCCCTTCGCTATGTTGACGGTCCTGACCTTTCCTGCAAATTCATAAATGTCGGAAAAAAGAAAGCTGTGTATTCTGGCAAGTGTTTTAAAGGTTCCGGATTTAAGCTTGTCAAGATATCCCGACTCAAATAATTCATAGGCCCGAATTTTGCTGATTCGCTCTTCCTCGCGAGCTAACTCGGCGGACTCCGTGATACCGAGCTTGTTATCTAATGCCATAACGTTCTCCTTTCCATTTTCTCTTTATATTATACCATAAATATGGTTATTTGTCAAGAAAATGCCACAAAGAGCGAAGGCTCTATTCCACTCAAAAAATTATTTACCCTCTTTTCCTCTGCCGGAAATAATTATATGCCCCTCGCCAACGGTAATGACAATCTCGTCTCCCGCCTTAACGCCAAGCATTTCTCTCAAATCCTTTGGAATAACAATCCTTCCCAGGTTGTCAATCTTGCGAATAATCTCTAAAGCCATTATAATTACCTCGCTTTTATGATTATCGGTAAAGCCAAAAAAGTGCGCCAACCGAGGTCAGCGCACCGAAAAACGCAAACCCCAATTGTCGCCAAACAAATCGAACATAGAGATAGGGATTTAACCACACATCCTAAGCCGTGGAGTCTGCGATTTTACCGCATTCATGCGTCTTAAGATATGAAAAAAGGTATAAATATCCCCTTAAAAAGAAAAATCCCTAAATAAAAAATATTCGACTTGTTTGGCACTATGCATTATAGCATAAACACCAAATAATGTCAAGATTATTCTGCACAATAATAATTTATAAAGGGATAGTAAAAGTCGATTTGTATATATCAATAAAAATGTAAAAGGGACTAGTCAGAAAGGATTAGTCCCAAAAGTTTTTTATATATCCATAACATTTAATATTTAATGACAATTCCCTTGAATAAAAAATGGATTTGATAAAAAGCCGGAAATTTGAGTACAATGATGAAGTTAATAACACCCGCAACAGGAATTTGCCCCGTCAAACAAGCTTCCCACAGGGAAGGACGGAGCAATGTTACGAACCTGATTCCAAGGCGGTGCCTTGGAGCATGTCGATTCTGACGAGTACAATACAAAGACAGACCACCAGTCGGTGGTCTGTCTTTGTATGGCACCCGCAACAGGAATCGAACCTGTAACTAACCCTTAGGAGGGGCTTATTATATCCATTTAACTATGCAGGCAGATATTTAACTTTGGTAACGCTATATGGCAAATCATTTGCGCCTAACTATTGTATCACAACCGAAAGGAAAAGTCAATATTATTTTTCAGAAAATATCAAGGATAGAGAATGAATAGGCGCAAACCACGGAATCAAGCTATTTATATTCTCTATGACCACATATTGTTGGATAGAACAAAGCATTCAGCGACACTTTCGCCTTTTTTATTTTTAACCCCACTTATCTTGACAAACTAACAGTGTTAGTATATAATAATGTCATATGGATTTTTTCAGATCGCTTTTGAAAAATCATTTTCGGCGGCTGCTTTCAATTTTACAACCCGGGAGAACAAATGAAAAGAGGACTAAACAAGGATGCGGTAATTGCCGAGGCTATTCTGATGGTCGAGGAGGAGGGCTATGAGAGGCTCTCGCTCCGAGATTTGGCAAGAAGGCTCGGTGTCAAGCCTGCATCGCTCTACAACCACGTAAGCGGTATTGACGAAATACTTTGCGGTGTTGCCATTCACTCCGCCACCGAGATGGGCAGGGCGCTTGAGGTGGCAACACAGGGCAAGGATAGAAGAGAGGCCTTCATATCCGGGGCGGTAGCCTATCGCGCCTTTGCAACCGAGCATCCCGAGCTATACAAGGCATTCATCTCTATGCCAAGCCTGGATAGCAAGGAGGTCGACGAGGTTGGAATAAAAAGCTTCGCTCCCCTTCGGGCAATTATTCGCTCCTACGGCCTTTGTGAGGATGATGCAATCAACTTCCACCGCGCCTTCCGCTCGGTTATCCACGGCTTTATAGAGCTTACCGCAAACGGCTATATGACAAGGGGTGAAGTTCGTCGGGATGACACCTTCCGTGTTATTCTTGAAACATACCTCTCACATCTTGAAAATATGGCACATAACCCCACCCGTGTAAAGAAAATGGAGGAAAATGTATGAAAAAATATCTCCCATATGTAAAGAAATATTGGTATAGCTTCCTGCTTGGTCCCTTCTTTATGGTGCTTGAGGCCTGCGGAGAGTTTATCCTCCCGTTCTTAAATGCCAATCTGATAAACGCCATTGAAGATGGCACTGCTGACACCAATTACATAATAACCCAGGGAATATGGATGGCTCTCTTAGCAATCGGCATGATGCTTACGGGCGTCCTCGGCGCAAACTTTGCCATTCGTGGCTCGGTGCGACTTGCCGCAGGGGTCAGGCGTGATGTGTTCCACAAGATTCAGCGCTTCTCCTTCTCCAACATTGATGACTTCACAACAGGCTCGCTTATCACAAGAATAACCAACGATATCACCCAGGTGCAAAACTTCTGCGGTACGCTCCTTCGCGGAATGTTCCGCAGCCCGGTTATGCTTATTGGCGCGCTGATTATGTCCTTCGCTCTTAATCCCGACCTGGCTTGGGTTATCTTCCTGATTATCCCCTTCCTGGCGCTGGCGATCTTCCTGATAATCAGGACCGCCTCGCCGAGATATACTGGAATGCAGACCGCGCTTGATGCCTTGAACTCGGGAATAGGAGAAACGGTTACAAACCAGCGTGTTATTAAATCCTTTGTCCGCGAGAGCCACGAAATAGAGAAATTCAAGGCGAAAAATGACGCCCTCTACGAAAAAAGCACAAGAGCGCTTAAGGTTATGCTCTTTATGATGCCTGCCTCCGCCATTGCCGTCAATGTGGCAACCCTTCTTGTTGTCTGGCTATCTGCCGAGCCTGTTATGATCGGCGGAATGCCCATAGGCGACCTGACAGCATTTATTACATACCTCGGTCAGGTGTTGACCGCCCTGAATTTCCTTGCGAATATCATTCTTCAGGGAACTCGCGCCCTCGCCTCTGACAGAAGAATAAGCGAGGTGCTGAACGCAGAGGTCGACCTCACCGATGACGGAGCGGCCCAGCCCGAAAGGGCAATCGAGCGCGGCGAGATCGAGTTCCGTAATGTCTCCTTCCGCTACTTCAAGCACAATGCCGATAAGGTGCTGGACTCGGTTACTCTCCGCATAGCTCCCGGCGAATTGGTTGGCATCATAGGCTCTACGGGATCGGGCAAGACCACACTCATTTCTATGATACCAAGGCTCTATGACCCCGACGAGGGCGAGGTCCTTATCGACGGTATACCGGTCAAGGATTACTCGCTCTTCAACCTCCGCGAGGGGATAGCAACCGTGCTTCAGAAGAACACCCTCTTTGCCGGAACGGTCGCAGAAAACCTCAGATGGGGTAACGAAAACGCGACCAACGAGGACCTGGAGCGTGTATGCCGAGTTGCCCAGGCGCATGATTTTGTGAGCGGCTTTGAGAACGGATACGACACCGAAATCGGAAGAGGCGGCTCGCGGCTTTCGGGCGGACAGAAGCAAAGGCTCTGCATAGCAAGAGCGCTTTTGAAATCTCCCCGAATAATAATTCTCGATGACTCGACCAGCGCGGTAGACACCGCCACCGATGCCTCTATCAGGCACGCCTTCCGCACCGAGCTTACCGGAGTAACCAAGCTGATAATTGCCCAGAGAATAACCTCGGTCATAGATGCCGATAAAATAATCGTAATGGACGAGGGTAGGGTAGTCGGCTTTGGTACTCATGCCGAGCTTCTCGGCAGCTGCGAGGCATATGACGAGATTTACTACTCACAAAGAGAAAGAGAGGAGGAGACGGTATGAGCAGTATGACAAGAAGCGAAAGATTTGCCGCAAAGTATTCCTCCACTGCCCAGCCGCAGGGCAAGCGCCCCGAGATGTCCATTATGGGCAGACGAGGTCCCGGCGGAATGATGGCGGGCGGCGCAAAGCCAAAGAACGCCTTCCGCTCCTTCTTAAGACTTTTGCGCTATCTTGCCCACGAGCGCGGACTTATGATAACAGCGCTTGTTTCCGCATTGATTTACACGGTGGCAACGCTGATTTCCTCCTATATGCTAAGAGATCTGCTAAACGAAATGGTAGATGGGGAGGGAACGGTTCCCGAGAAGCTTGCTCGCCTTGCTCTCGGGCTGGCGTTTATGGCTGGGCTATACACCCTTTCGGTGGGCGGACAGTATCTCCAGCAAAGGCTGATGCTATCGGTCTCCCAGCGCTCGCTCCACCGCCTAAGAGGTGATCTTTACAGAAAGCTCCAAAGGCTTCCCATAAGGTATTTTGACACCCATTCCTCGGGCGATATAATGAGCCGCTTTACCAACGATGTCGACACGGTAGGCGAAATGCTCAATACCACTCTTATCCAGATCATATCCGGCGCAATAACCATCGTAGGCACAGTAGTCCTGATGATGGTGACAAACTGGATTTTGGGCTTGATTACGCTTATAATGGCGCCCGTGCTGGCATTTGCAAGCAAAGTAATAATGAGTACGGGCAGAAACGCCTATAAGAAGCAGCAGAAGACTCTGGGTATGCTCAACGGCTTTGCCGAGGAGACGATAAGCGGACAAAAGGTAGTAAAGGTATTCAATCATGAGGGAATTGCTATTGATGAGTTCGATTATCTTAACGGTGAGCTGGCAGAGGCGCAGATAATAGCCCAATTCCGCTCGGGAATAATGGGCCCTGTAACGCACCAGCTCTGCAATGTCTCCTATGCCATTACCGCCTGCGTTGGCGGACTGCTGGTCCTGCTTAGCGGCTTCGACTATGGCGGACTTGCCGTTTCGCTCAATTTTACCCGCTCCTTCAATCGCCCGATTAATGAGATATCTATGCAGATGAATACCATTTTTTCCGCTTTGGCGGGGGCAGAGCGAGTATTCGAGGTGCTTGACGAGGGCGAGGAAGAGGAGCTTCCCGACGAAATAGTCCCCGAGAGGATTGAAGGTCACATAGTTCTTGATAATGTTTCCTTTGGATACACACCCGAGGTAACTGTGCTGCATAACATCTCCCTCTATGCCAAGCCCGGGCAGAAGATAGCCTTTGTAGGCTCTACGGGAGCGGGAAAAACGACGGTTACTAACCTTCTGTCACGCTTCTATGACATCAAGGAGGGAACGATCACAATTGATGGAATTCCAATTGATAAGATTGACCGCTCGGCGCTTCGAAGAAATATAGCAATGGTGCTTCAGGAGACGCATCTCTTCACGGGAACGGTCCGTGAGAATATCCGCTACGGCAGGCTTGATGCCACCGATGAGGAGGTTGTCGAGGCGGCAAAAATAGCCTCCGCTCACTCCTTCATTATGAACCTGGAGCACGGCTATGACACGGTCCTTGAAAATGACGGTGCCAACCTGAGCCAGGGACAGCGCCAGCTTCTTAACATCGCGAGGGCGGCAATAAGCCGCGCGCCCATTCTTATTCTCGACGAGGCAACAAGCTCTGTCGATACAAGAACAGAGAAGCACATCGAGGAGGGAATGGATAGAATAATGGAGGACAAGACCACCTTTGTTATTGCTCACCGCCTCTCCACCGTAAGAAAATCCAATGCGATAATGGTGCTTGAAAAGGGCGTAATTGTCGAGAGAGGAAGCCATGAGGAGCTTCTTGCCTTAGGCGGCAGATATTCCGACCTCTATAACGAAATTATCGAGCTGGACTAGCCCCGTGTCAAGAATTTCACGCGCGGCTTTTTATCGGTCTGCGTTATACATTCCAAAAAATAAAAACAATAGTTTACATAATTTTGCGCCACAGAATGCAGTGGCGCAAAATTTTTGCGTTAAATTAAAAAATGTTTTCAACTATTATCAATCGTGTCATCTTGACAAATTGGGTTCTTTGGATTAAAATAAAAAAGATAAAATATTATATCGAGGAATAATTAATGAAAGCTTCTCTTCTTCCAAAAACCAAAAAGGATTGGCTGATCACACTTAAAAACACACTTCTTGTCATTGCCGGTACGGTGGTTCTTGCCTTTGGCGTAGGTATGTTTATGATACCCTTCGACCTCGTTACGGGAGGAATAAGCGGTGTCGGTATCATCATACACCGCTTGCTGGAGAATATACCTGCACTCGCAAATATCACTGCGGATATGTATATTTCCGTTCTTAATACTATATTCTTCTTCCTTGGCTGGTTTATACTTGGCCGTGGCTTCGCGATGAAGACCCTTGTTTCAGCAATAGTATATCCGCTGGCGCTTCGTGTATTTACCGCCTTGTCATCAAGCGAGCTTTACGGCGGCTTCTTTAATCTGGCATCCTCCCTTTACGCAGAATATAACGGAATAACCCTTATAATTGCCACCGTGTTCAGTGGCGCTTGCGTCGGCGCGGGAGTTGCGCTTACCTTCACTGGTGGTGGCTCATCGGGAGGCATCGACATTATAGCTCTTTCAATCAATAAGGCGTTCCCGAAGATCAAAAGCTCCAGCATACTCCTTACAATAGATACTCTTGTAATTACTTCTGGTATGTTTATAATCCAAAATCTCACCCTGTCCTTGCTTGGAATACTGTCCGCCTTCATCTGCTCCATTGCCATAGATAAGCTCTTCATTGGCGAGTCCG
>JAFTRB010000023.1 GCA_017462445.1 Clostridia bacterium | reverse complement strand
GCAGTTTGACTTCGCGCACTACTGGGAGGATATCTGCTTCAAGAACGGCCCTCTCCTTTCCCCCACCCTGTTCAACGAGCTTTGCGCCAAGCACTACAAGAAGAGGAACGAGCTTTGCCACAAATACGGCATCGATATAATCTCGCTGGACTGCGACGGCGTTACCGAGGCTCTGCTTGAGACCTGGTTTGACTGCGGCGTAAATGTAATGTTCCCGATTGAGATAGGCACCTGGGGCGACCAGTTCGAGGCGGCACGCAAAAAATACGGAAGCGGTATGCTGGGTGTTGGCGGTATGGATAAGACAGCCTTCCGCAAGGACCGCGCGGCGGTAGACAGGGAGATTGAAAGAATGAGAAGGCTCGCCTCCTTGGGCGGCTTTATCCCCTGCCCCGACCACAGGATCATGCCGGGCTCCAAGTTTGAGCTTGTGCAATACTATGCCGAGGAAATTAAAAAAGTAAAAATCTGATATGTCAATTAACCTGAATAATACAACCTTATGGCAATGCCCCAATAATCGGGGCATTGCCTAATCAAACAGAAAGGAAAATTATGGATAACTACACCCGTGCGGTGCGATTTATGCGCCCCGACTATATCCCGATGACTTTTGCAGTAAGCCCGGCCTGCTACCATCACTATAACAAGGAGGATATCTTTGACCTGTTGGAGGAGCATAAGTTTCTCTTCCCCTGGTTCAAGCGTCCCTCTCCCGATTGGATGCCGAAATATGCGCCTGTTTCAAGGAAGGATGAGCCATACACCGACCCAATGGGCTGCACCTGGGTCACCACCGACAACGGAATAACCGGCACGGTTCACGGCCACCCCCTGGAGGATTGGAGCAGCTTCAAGACAAGCTGGAACATCCCTGACCCCGACAAGTGTACCGGTCTTTATATGATCAACTGGGCAGAGGAGGAGAAAAAATGGGCGGAGCTTAACGCCTCGGGCAAGGGCTTCCGCGGCCATCTCCGCCACGGACACACCTTCCTCCAGCTCTGCGACCTCCGCGGCTATGAAAACCTGCTTTGCGATATGTATGACGAGGAGCCGCTGCTTGACGAGCTTATTGATATGCTCTGCGAGTTCAACCTCTCGATTGTCAACCGCTTCATCAAGGCGGGATGCCTCTCTATGGAATATCCCGAGGACCTCGGTATGCAGCTTGGGCCGATGATCTCACCCGAGCTGTTCAGAAAATACATAAAGCCCGCTTATAACAGGATTATGAAGCCTGCCCGCGATGCGGGAATTCCCATACATATGCACTCTGACGGTGATATTCGTACGCTGGTTGACGATATTGTGGATAACGGAGTTGAGGTTATCAACCTTCAGGATCTGGTAAACGGAATAGATTGGATAGCCGACAAGTTCCGTGGACGTGTCTCTGTCGAGCTTGACATAGACCGGCAAAAAATCACCCCCTACGGCACGCCTGCCGAGATTGATGCCCTGATACGCGAGGA
The DNA here is from genome assembly GCA_017462445.1 of Clostridia bacterium. Next base: position 11,911 of record JAFTRB010000023.1, on the reverse strand, counting down.
GGTTGAGAAAATCTCCACTCCGGAGGGTGGATTATGTATGATTTACGGCTGGTACCCCGGAGTTCCTATTGAAAACGCCAAGGCGGTTATGGACGCTATGGAAAAGTATGCGTTCTATCACTCCTGACCTATAAAGGAAAATAATATGTCTAAATACAATATGAAAAACTGGCTTGATAGCCTGAAGACCACCGACAAAAAGAAGCCGCTCCCCATTCTCTCCTTCCCCTGCGTCAGCCTCCTTGGCATCACGGTGCGCGAGCTTATTTCAAGCAGCGAATATCAGGCGGAGGGCATGAAGCTCATTGCCGAGAGAACAGATGCGGCAGCGGCGGTCAGCTTTATGGATCTATCCGTCGAGGCGGAGTGCTTTGGCGCGCATATCGTGGTGTCCGACGACGAAGTTCCCACCGTCAAGGGCAGAATTATCAACGATATTGACGAGGCGGAGGCTCTGGAGATACCGCCCATCGGAAGCGGAAGAACAAACACCTATATCAGCGCTATTGAGAGAGCCTGCAGGGAGATTACCGACCGACCTGTGCTGGCAGGAATGATTGGCCCCTACTCGCTTGCGGCAAGGCTCTTTGATGTGTCCGAGATTATGGTGGACTGCTACGATGACCCGGATATGGTGCATATGGTGCTGGAAAAGGTGACCGCCTTCCTGATTGAATACGCAAAGGCATACAAGGCGGCGGGAGCTGACGGAATTATGATGGCAGAGCCTGTTTCAGGCCTGCTCTCCCCTGCTCTTGAGGAGGAATTTTCCTCGCCCTATGTAAAAAGGATCGTTGATGCGGTACAGGACGAGGGCTTTGCCCTTATCTACCATAACTGTGGCAATAATGTACCAAAAATGCTCCCATCGATCCTCTCCACCGGCGCTATGGCTTACCACTTTGGCAACGCGGTGGAGCTTGAAGGCGACATCATCACCAAGCTTCCCCCCGATACAGTTGTAATGGGAAATATCGACCCTGCCGGAGTATTGCGCCTTGGCACACCAGAGCTTGTTCGTGAGGAAACCCTCGCCCTGCTTGAAAAATGCGCGAAATACCCGGGCTTCGTGCTATCCTCGGGCTGTGATATTCCCCCGCTCACCCCCCTTGAAAACATTGATGCCTTCTTTAACGCTTCCGATGAATATTATGCTAAACAGTAAATTGATTGAGATGGCGCTGGAAATGGGTGCCACCCGTGCGAATGTAATAAGCACCGATGCTATAAGCCTCGACATACGCTTTCGTGATATCTGCGCTACAAACGCCTGCGGAAAATATGGCAGATGCTATATGTGTCCGCCCGAGGTAGGAGAGAGCGAGGAGCTGATGGCACAGATCGGTAAATACGACTACGCCCTTGTGTATCAAACCGTCAGCGAGCTTGAGGACAGCTTTGACTACGAGGGTATGGTAGAGGCAAAGAAGCGCTTCTATCCCCTGTCGCAGGCAATTCGCCAGGCCTTTCGGGACATAAAAATCGAGAATGCCCTACACCTGGGCGCGGGCGGCTGCGGAGTATGCGAAAAATGCGCTATCGAAAGAGGCGATCCCTGCCGATTTCCCGAAAAGGCAATGCCCTCGCTTGAGGCATATTGCGTAAATGTATCCGAGCTTGCTAAGGCGGCAGGAATGAAATACATAAACGGACAGGACACCGTCACCTACTTTGGCGCGGTTCTGTTCTCCGTCGGAGAAGGACAATGAGCGAAAATATTGCTGTAACCGTCAACGGTAGCGTGAAAAACGCAACACGGGGTATGACTATCTCCGAAATCATCGAGGGAGAGAGGCCCTGTGGCGGCCACGGAAAATGTGGCAAGTGCAAGGTTATTGCAAGGGGCGAGCTTTCCCCGCTCTCCGCCGAGGAGAAAAGGATGCTCACCGAGGAGGAAATAGCCCTCGGCGCAAGGCTTGCCTGCTTAACACGGGCTATGGGCAATTGCGAGGTTATAACCGAGAAAGCCACCGCCCGAATAGAGGCGCTGGAGCAGAGCGATATTTCAGGCATTCCCCTCTCCCCCACCTTTGAAAAATACGGAATTGCAATTGATATCGGCACGACAACTCTCGCCGCGGCTCTTCTCAATCCGAAGGGCAGACTTGTGGCTACGGCTACCGCCCTCAATCCCCAGGCACGGTGGGGCGCCGATGTAATATCCAGAATTGAGGCAGCCCTGGGCGGCGCCTCCCGTGATTTGGCGCTAGCGATAAAAGAGGCGCTGAACTGCCTTATTTTGGAGCTTACAGGCAATGGCGGAATATCGCCGCTTGAGGTTGAGCGAGCGGTCATAACAGGAAACACGGTTATGCTCTCCCTCCTGACGGAGGAGTCGGTTGAACCCTTCTCTCACGCGCCGTTTATAGCCGAAAGGCTCTTTGGCGAGAGGCTGACGGCGGAGGAGCTTTCTTTAACGAGCCTTTTGGCTGACACCGAGGTCTATCTCCCCTCTGCCATCTCCGCCTTTGTAGGCGCGGACACGACCTGCGCAATCCTCGCCACCGAGCTTTACAGGCTCGAGTGGGGAATGCTGATTGACATCGGCACAAACGGAGAGATGGCTCTTGTCAACAATGGCAGAATAACCGTCTGCTCCACCGCTGCAGGCCCCGCCTTTGAGGGCGTGGGAATTTCTATGGGAATGCGCGGAGGCAGCGGCGCAATAGACCGCGTATATATAGAAAACGGAGAGATAAAGGCGCACGTAATCGGAAAGAGCGAGCCGAAGGGAATATGCGGCAGCGGCCTTGTAGACCTGGTTGCCGCTATGCTGGATATAGGCGTAATCGAGGAGGACGGCTATCTTGAGGAAGATGAATTTACCGTCTTACCCCCCGTTTCCGTCACACCGAGGGATATCCGTATGCTCCAGCTTGCCAAGAGCGCGATATGCGCCGGTATTCTGACGCTTATCGACTCGGAGAGCCTTAAAACAGAGGACATATCAAGGCTGTATATAGCAGGCGGCTTCGGCAAATATCTCGGAAAAGAGAGCGCGGCAAGAATAGGGCTTTTGCCAAAGGAGCTTGCAGAGCGCGCCTTGGCTGTTGGAAATGCGGCGCTTCTCGGCGCTGTTATGCTGCTTTTGAACAAGGATTATGGGAAAACAGAAAAAGAAATTACGGGCGGTTCAAGAGTCCTTGACCTCTCGGTAAGCCCCACCTTCTCCGAGCTTTATATGTCGGGAATGGTGTTCGCCTAGCGGCGAAGGAGCTTTGCTCACGGCAGACAAAGCATTATCCCCATAAGAGAAGAAATGTCAGGTTAATATAATGATTTGGGACAGAGAAAGATATATTGCCCACGCCCTCTTCGAGGACACCGGAAGAGAGATGTTTTGCGAGCTGTTTGGCCCGCTCCATGTGCTGGAAAAGGAGTGGCGCCTGCAGGGCGCAACCGAGGCGGAGATAGCAATGCGCGCCTTCGACTGGGACTATGTTCCCGTCGAGCATGTTAAGGGTTGGGTAGGCGCAGTTACCGGCATCACTCCCCGCGTTCTGGAGGATACCCCCGAAAAAAGAATTGAAATCGACTATATGGGTAGAAAGACCAAGCTGGTAAAAAGCAGCGCAACGATCGCCCTCCCCCTGAACCACCCTGTCACCTGCCCGGAGGATTGGGAGGAGATAAAGCATTGGTACGCCTTTGACGAGAGCCGATTAGACAGAGAAACGCTCCTTCGCCAGAGAAAATCCTGGGACGAGGGTCATCTTACGATGATAGATCTCCTCGGCGCATTTGACCAACCAAGACAGCTTATGGGCGAGGAATACCTGTGTATTGCCTGCTATGAGGAGCCCGAGATGCTGGAGGATATGCTGAACACCTTTGCCGACACCGCGATAAAGGTTATCGAGCGTATCGGAGACATCGTACCTATCGATCTTATCCATTTCCACGAGGATATGGCGGGAAAGAGCGGCCCCCTCTTCGGCCCGACACAGATCCGGGAGTTCTTCAAGCCCTATTACAGCCGCATATGGGAGGCGGCGAAGGCGCAGGGAGCCAAGCTCTTCTCGCAGGATAGCGACGGAGATATGTCCCCCATTATAGATGACCTCCTTGACTGCGGTCTTAACTGCCTCTATCCTATGGAGCCGGTTGGCGGAAACGATATCGTGGAGCTACGGAAGAAGTACGGCAAAAGGCTCTGCTTCAAGGGCGGAATTGACAAGCACGCCCTGGCAAAGGGCAAGGATGCCATCAGAGCCGAGCTGGAATACAGATTAGCGCCCCACCTGATGGGTGGCGGAACGATCTTCGGCATCGACCACCGTATTCCCAACGGAGTTAAGATAGAGGACTACCGCTATTATGTCAACCTTGGCAGAGAGATGCTGGGCATCGAGCCGATTTCCGCTGAGCGCTGGGCAAGAATGGCGTTCTGATTTAATTATCACGCCTGAATAGATCAATAAATAAAAGCGCAGGAGCATATATCCTTCACAAAGCGAAAAAGAGAGAGCCATCGGATTTTTCCCGATGATTTGCTCTCTCTTTTCTTATTATCCGTCAAGGCGACACTCTACTGACCGAAGCCCGTAAGCTCAACGCAAAAGCATCGCCTTCGACGATTAAATCCGGTATATAATTACCAGCCCCAGCGGCTGCCGCCGATCCCTATCCCGGGCGTCTCGCTTCCACCGGGAAGCTCCTCAAGCTCTCCGAAGGATGTGGTAATTATATCCATGCCACCAAGGGTGACTAATTCAATTTCAGGTGTAATATATTTCATCATTAGTCCTCCTTGCCTTAAATATTCCTATACGCCTCAGCAGTCTGGGCATACCTGATAAGGCGCTCGATCAAGACCACAAGAGCCTCATTGCCCTCGCCCTTTGCGAATTCGTAATATGCGCCGACATTGTAATAGCCGTGAATTCCTTCACCCTCTATAACATACTCAACAGTGTTGTCAAATGCCCAGGCAGGGAGCGAGATAACGAAGCATGTGCGTCCCTCCCCGTCAACTGTAACCTCGGCATCAAGGCGGTATTTTCCGTCAAGAGCAAAGCTGTACTTCTCTACGCCCCAGACGAGCTCACCCTCGCTATCCACCTCGGGATAGAAGATGAAGGCAGGCGAGTAATCAAGCAACAGCTTGACGGAGGTCATACCCTCGGTAGCCTCGACAGCCTCGATATCTGAAGGCGCATTCTCCCCGTCATAGCCCTCGCCAAGGAGAGCATCTATCTGTGAAAGAATTCCGTCAAGGTCCTCCGCCTCATTCTCATAGACATACGCCGCGCGTATATAGGAAAGCGCGTCCTTCGCAAGAGCGATGTTCCCCTCTCCGCCAAGAGCTATCAACTTCTCAAGATAGGAGACAACGCTTACATCCCACTCCAGCGAGGTCGCTGTAACCTTTGTGGTGTCATCGTAGTAGGTATATGTGTGGTTGATGTATACAACCGCATTTTGGTTATCCATAGCGCAATTGGGCGCGACCGCCACCATTAGCTTGTAGTAGCTTACGCCTCCGATGCTGACCCGACCGATGTCGGCAATATCGCACTTAATGCCCCCAAGCTCGACCGAGGTAATCTCGACCATCGAGCTTCCCAGGACGGTGGGTACATAGAGATTAAGGATAAAGTCATTTCCGAGGGTAATGCTGGCCTCGGGCTTGATTACCTGCGAGTTTACAAGCTCGGTCCTTGTGAGAGTAATAGGAAGAACATCCTTAGCCTGCTTATTTGCGGTAAGGTTAAAGCTCTCGGGCGCATTTTCAAGGTCAATTATACAATCGGTGAAGTTTGCCGAGAACTGACCTGTCTTAGAGGCGGTTGTGTAAACAACATTCTTCGCTACCGAGCCCTCCTTAAAGGATATCCCCACATTCTCAAAGCCAACATACATCTGTGAGCCACTACCACCAAGGCAATGAACCAGCGAGTGATTGCCAAGAAGTATATCGCCGTTCTTAAATACAAATGTGCTTGAAAGACTGGACTTTCTGTTGTTAAAATAGAATATTTCTTGGGTGTATGTATGCTCATCGGTGAAGGTGTGACCGCCCAAATCAAAGGTTACAGTACCACTGTTGTAAACATAATTGTTATACACACCCGTGCCGCGGTCGGTATAATCGCGTCGCATATACAGCACTGCCCCGTCGCCACACCAGCGAAGGCCGGATACGGCGATAAGCTTATCGGTTGCAACACCCTTTACCGAATCATTCGTAAACACCTCATAGGCGCTGAAGAAGCGATAATCATAGTTGACCCCGTCAATTGTAACCGTCTCTTTCTTGTAGGAGGCAAAGGGATACTTCTCTCTGTCGGCTACCTGAAGAGGCACAATGCCGTACTCGCTGTCAATGATATAGTTGCCATCGAAGTAATTAACCCTTTGGTTAGCGGTTGAGGTTGGGAAGCTTGTAGTATTGTTGGTTGCGTATGTGCTCTTTGAGTTATAGAAAATTGTATTGCCATAGTGAATTCCGTCAAGCGTGCCTGTATAGCTCAGCTTGATTGTGGATTTTGCGTTTTCCAGATCAAAGGTGCAATTGTTGAAGTAAAGAGGAGTCTGCGTTGCGGATATGTTCGAGCCGATAATGTTGGTAACACCGGAGCCCTCCGCAAAGGAGAAATCCACATCCTCAAACTTCAGGGTAAATGAAACATTCGCGTTGCCGATAGAAAAGTTGACAAGCCCCGAGCTGACAAACACCCAGCTACCGTTTTTAACAGTCATCGTTGTGCTGTTCTTTGCCGCAGACTTAAGAAAGACATAAAAGAGGGTCGTGTGGTGTGTATGAGCATCGGTGAGAATGTGACCGCCGAGGTCAAGCACCACATCCTTGCCGTTATAGCAGAGGTTGGAATAGGAATTGTTGCCCGTCGAGCCATCGGCGTTCTCCTTGTAGCCCGAGTCATCCTCATAATCCTTAAGCATTAAGATAAGCGCCTCATACCCCAAATTTTCGGTCACATATCTCGCCTTTCCGTAGGCGCAATCGTTTGTAGATACGCCGCGGTTGGTATTTTCTGTAAGAGCCTTGCTATATGCGTAATGAGTATATTCCGAGGGGTAGGTTACTCCATCGACAACCTTTGTTCCATCCTTCTTCATATATATGGCGAAGTAATCGTCCTCGGTGGGAGCCGTGTCGGAATATCCGTACTTGTCGATATGATAGGATAGCTTGCTGTTTACGATTTCAGAATTTACTACCGTTACCGTCTCGCCCGAGCCGGAGGCAACTATTCTTGTGCCCTCGGGAGCGTTTTTCATATCGATTTCACAGCCGTCGAAGGTTACGGGGAAGCAACCGCTGTACTCGCCACCCTGTGCGTATTTAGCAACAAGATAGTTTGCCGTAGCCCCCTCCTGGAAGCCGATATTAACATTCTCAAGCTTAAGCTTCATTGCAGAATTCGGTCTTTCGCTAAATGCACCGTAGCTTGTAAGTCCGTAGGTGCTAAGCAGAATATCACCGTTCTTCACCGTCATCTCCATAATGTTGTTCGCCGACTTCATATAGGAGTAGAACAGTCCTGTGGTGTGAGTGTGATTATCGGTCATGGTAAAGCCACCCAGGTCCAGCGTCAGACTGCCCGGGTGATATTGAAGGTTAGAGTAGGCGTAATCGTCGGTGTTGGTCACATCACGAAGCATCAATATTACAGCTCCGTCTCCTGCGTTTCTCGCGATATGGTAAGCGCGGGTATCATTTCCTGTTGCCAGCTTTGAGGAGTCTCCCGAAAGGGTTTTGTAACAATCTACAAGGGTGTAGTCATAGGTAACACCGTCTACCAGAGACTCCTTTTTCTTAAACACCGCAAAGGGATAATTCTCGGGATCGTAATATCTCGATGGGATAAATCCGTATTCGGTTACAACACCGTCAGAAAGACAAAGCTCGTCAAGAGAAATATCAAACTGGTTGCTCTGCCTGTAATACTGGTCACGGACGGTAGAATACCACTCTACCGACACATCGTTGCCATCGGCAGAAAAATAGAGCATACAAACCATGCCGGTCTGATACTGCTGGTTATAGTCAAAGCTTTGCGGATTTATCAGCATTTGTGTCACCACATTGCCGTTGTCACCGATTTCCTGCGAGGCAACGATATTCGAGCTTGTGATATGACCGGAGAGAATAAGGAAAATATTCTCGTGCTTGGATACAAACTTGTCCCACAGCTCGTCACCGTTGTTATATCTATCGTCCGAGGTATACTCCTTCTTATCGGGGATAGACGAGACGTTCTCATTCTGGTCAAGGGTAGTGCCGTCGTTAAAAAGATAGGAGTGGGTGGTTATAATAACCCTGTGGTCCTTGTACTCCTCGCTCTCAATGATCTCGCCTGCCCACGCCAGCACCTCATCAACCGCCGCAAATTCAAGGGCAAAGACAAGATATTTGCAATCGCCGACGGCAAAGGTGGTGTAGGTGTTGGAAACCTCGCCCTCCTTATAGAAGCCCGTAAGGGTAGAGGTATAGCCCTCCTCGGAGGCAAAATATTGGTCAAACTTTGCCGCCGTATCGTGTGGCGCTGCTCCACGGTTCAGAAGATAGGGTATCTCACCGTTCATAGTCGTAATAACCGACTTGGCATACGCCCATTCCTCATCTGTGTTGTTTTGAGTAATATCACCCATACCCAGAACATACTGCATCTTCCTTGCATCCTTATTTGCAATAATCCACTTGTATATTTCTGCAGTATAGGCTGTTCCGTTGTTTACATCAGCCTCTACCATGGTCTGTGTATCACCGACCACGGCTAAAGAAAACGCATAGTCATCCCTATAATTAGGGTTGGTATTCAGCCACTCCGCTGTCTCGGTAAAACCCTCGTTCACTGCGCCCACGCATATTGTGGTTATCCCTACGAGTAGCGAAAGCACAAGTAACAGAGTCAAAACCGGACTGATTCTTCTGTTCTTCATAGCTAACTCCTTTGTTTAATAAAAATACTTCACTGTAATTTTAACACATTACCCCTTGACATACTATATAGAAATATGCTACAATTTATTGCAAATCTCCACATTTTGAGGTGACTATGTTTATTCAGCTCCACAATTTTGGCAATGATATCCAAATCCGATACGGAAAGGTTCGCAACCGAATATATAATTCCGACGATCACCTGCATCAATACTTTGAGCTTATTATGGTTTTGGATGGCGAGATCGAGATTACCGTGGAAGGGAAAACCGTTACCGCGAAAAATGGAGATATTGCTATAATCCCCGCCTTTCGCATCCACTCCTTCCATACACCCGAAATAGTGTCACAGCTCGTCTGTGTTTTCCCTGCTTTCTTTTTGAACGAGTCCTTTTCCTCCTCTCTGCTCAACACCCCAAGGGAGAGCCATATCTTCCGGCCCTCAGCTCCGCTTTGGGACTATCTTGTTGCCTCGGGCTTTTCCGAAATGGGGGGACACTACGCCCTCGACAGAGAGCGGGATATCAACCATATTAATTGCTTTTCTGCCACCCTTCACATGATTATGGCAGAATATTATTCCAAGGTTCCCGTATCGGATAAGCAGGGGTATGACGAAACTCTTTCAAAAATTCTGCAATATATGTCAACGCATTATACGGAGGATCTAAGCCTTGAGAGCGTGGGAGCTGCACTTGGCTACAGTCCTAAATATGTGTCAAACAGGCTTTCGGCAATAAAGGGCATCGGCTTTCGCCAGCTCCTGAACTGCATGCGAGTGGAGCGAGCAAAGCAATTGCTCATATCCACAAGCGGAAGCAACTATGAGATTTCCATAGCGTCAGGCTTTAACTCGGAATGCTCCTTGCACCGTGCCTTCAAGGAATTTGTTGGCTGTACTCCGGCACAGTACCGAGGAAAATCCGGAGCAAAGCCGTCTAAATAATCACAGGAAGCTTGATAATAAGGTAGTATTTTACAGCGCTCTATATGAATATGCTTCTTTCTTAAAATCACGAGCCAGCGCTCTCTATGAATATGCTCTCCCTAAAAAGCACGAGCCAACGCCCTTTATGAATATGCTTCTCCCTCAAAAGCACGAGCCAGCCCCCCGAAAACGGGAGGGCTGGCTCTGTTTTTCTATATACGCATATTGTTTTTTGCGACAAATGACGGATTGTCAAGGCTTTATCTGCTCTTATTCCGCCCTTTTCCACTCGATGTAAAGCACGCTCTTCTCGGGCAGGCTGACCGTCAGGCGGCCCAAGGAGGCAGACACCTCCACCTCGCTTTCGGGAAGGGGCTTGCCCACCTCATATATCCTGTACACAACCAGGCTTCCTCCGTCCATTCCGTCAAGGCGCAGGGTATAATCTCCCGCCTCGCCGTCATAGTTGGCAAGAAGCACTCCACCACCCTCTTCGCCCACAGCGGCGGTGAGATATACCCCGTCCGTATCGCACCCGGTCAATACCTGACTGCCCAGGCGGAATAGCCTGCCAAAGGCGACAAGGGTGTAGTAGGTGCAGGTCCTGGAGTAGGTATTAAGGTCAAAAAGACCGTTGTATCTTGCCAGGGCGGTAAATACATAGTACATCGCCTTATCCACATAGTCGGTGTTCTGAAGCTGACAAAGCACCGAGGCGGCATAGGATGCGCCTATCATATTACGCATAAGGTGGAAGCCTCCGCCCTCGCCACCCACATTCCACTCGTTGAAATGCAGCTCGCAACAGGTAAGCCCGTACTCGTCAAGCGTCCTCCTTGCAAAGGCGGCGTGAGCCGTCATCTCCCTGACATCGTCTGAGTACAGGTGATAGGAGAAGAAGTCGAGAGGAAGACTCTCGGCCCGTACCGTGTCAAGAAAATCGTAGAAATATTGCAGTATCATCTGCATAAATGGGTCCTCTTTTTTCGAGGTGATGGCATAGAAGCCACAGCTACCGTAGCCACCGATTTTTATATTCGGGAAGCGCTTTTTCAGGTAGCTGGCCGACACTCTGTAAAGCTCGAAGAACTGCTCCTTTGTGCCCGTCCACATTGGTGGATTTTCCGGCTCGTTCCATATCTCCCAATACTCAATTCCAAAATGGAAGCCGTTCGCCCAGCCCTCGTTGTAGTGCATTATTATATGCTCGCAGATCCTCGCCCACTTTGCAAAATCCTTGGGCGGATGACAGGTGTACTTCTTGCTTCCCCACTCAATGGTGACACCCAGGCGGTAGACGATCTTCGTGCCTGCCTCAACAATAGCCTTCAGATATTCGTCGCTGTAATAAAAGTCATAGCTCTCCTCATCATTCTCGTCAGCGTCAAAATTGCGGAAAATGTTTGGAATATCGATAAAATAACAGCCGCCGTAGCCACCCTGACAATCGTGGGTGCGTGAATAGGGCACACCAATCTCGCCAAAGCACTCGCGTATCATGGGCTGGTCCGCGCCACTCATCTTGGAATAGGGAGCGCAGTTCACTCCGTGAAGCTCCTTGACCGGCTTTATGATCCTACCAAAATCAACCAAAAGTTCTTTCATCTTTTTTCCCTCTTTATTTGAATTTGTAAAGCTCCGAGGCCCCGGAGCAGAGCTATACCCTACAAGCCTCCTTCAAGGCCTTCGGAGCTGCCAGGAATGAAAACAATTAAGTAAAGAATTATTTACAAATAACCATTAAATCTTCATACATTCGTCCCAGACGCCCCAGATAACAGTGCGCAGGTTTCCAACCGCAGAGCAGTCGCCGACCAGGTGTACCTTTCCGCTCTTTTTTGACACGGGTGCCGGGTTGTAGCCAATCGAGAGGACAACACTGTCCGCCTCGATGTCATAGGGCTCGCCCTCCTTGCCCTTGACGGTTACGCCGTTTTCCTTCACCTCAAGGAGCGAGGTCTCAAGGCAGACCTGAACCTTGTTAGCCTTGAAGAAATCACGGAGGAAGGAGGTGTTTGCAAGGCAGATGCCCTTGCCCGTGATAAGGTCGTCCTGCATCTCGACGATGATGGGAG
>JAFTRB010000201.1 GCA_017462445.1 Clostridia bacterium | reverse complement strand
TCAGCGCGAGTCGCTATGCGAGAGTGAGCGAGGCGAGGAATACAAGAAAAAGGGCGATTTGATTACTGCAAATCTCTATCGGTTAGAGCGAGGAATGCCATCCTTCAGCACGGTGGACTACTATGACGAGAGCTGTCCCGAAATCACGGTTGAGCTTGATACAAGGCTATCTCCATCTCAGAATGCCCAGCGTATGTACAAGCTTTACAGCAAGGCAAAGACGGCCAGAGAGGTGCTTACCGAGCAGATTGCCAGGTGGGAGGAGGAGCTTCGCTATCTCGAGACGGTAAAGGGCTTCCTGGACCGCTCACAGACCGAGGAGGACCTGGTGGAAATCAGGGACGAGCTGTATAAGTCGGGCTATTCATCAAGAATGAAGGGCTATCAACCAAGCAAGAAGGTAAAGCCAAGACCCATTGAGCTCAGGACAAGCGGTGGCTTCCGTGTGCTGGTTGGGCGAAACAATATTCAAAACGATTTTTTGACCTTTAAGCTGGCGGATAAAAATGATATCTGGTTCCATACCAAGGATATCCCCGGCTCGCATTGTATTCTTGTAACCGATGGGGAGGAGCCGGGCGACGGGGATTACACCGAGGCTGCCGCAATTGCCGCGTACTATTCTCAGGCAACCGCCGATCTGGTTGCGGTGGACTATACCCGTGTTAAGAATATTAAAAAGCCGACAGGCTCAAAGCCGGGCTTCGTAACCTATAAAACGAACTACACGGCCTTTGTTAGAAGGGATTTGGGAAAGGAGCTTGCAGGTGGTTGATTTAGTAGGACTTCACAAGCACTTTATATTAGAACATCTCGGTGAGGGGGATGTGGCTGTTGATTTCACGATGGGCAACGGCAACGATACGCTGTTTTTATCCCGCACTGTGGGAGAGACGGGCAGAGTTTACGCTTTTGATATCCAGGAGCAGGCGCTCGTATCCACAAGAGCGCATCTTGAGGCAAACGGCGCGCCGGATAATTACACGCTGATATGCGCTTCTCACCATAGGGTAAAGGAGTTCGTAAACGAGCCGATAAAGGCGGGCATGTTTAATCTCGGCTATTTGCCAAGAGGTGGTAACAAGGCTGTCACCACAATGCGAGAAACCACAATGCCTGCTGTGGAGGCGGCGCTTGAGCTTTTAGCGCCCGACGGTGTGTTGATTGTCGCAATTTATCCGGGACACGAGGAAGGTGCGCTTGAGGGGGATATGCTCCGCGAGTATTTTAAGGGGTTATCCAAATATCGCATCTGCCCCTCCGAGTTCCATATACTCAATTCCCCCGACTCACCCTACTTCTTCCTCTTGGAGAAATCCCCAAAGGCGAAATACGGGGAAATATAGACAAGGGGCATACCCGTGTTAAGCTTGTCTATAAAATAATTAAAATAAGCGCGCCGTTAGAGCATCACTCTAAAGGACAGTTTTCAGAAACACGGCATATCTCGAAAGAGGTATGCCGTGTTTTGTATTTGTGGACACAAATGCAGTGCTTGTCAGTAAAATTGACAAATCATAGGTGAACGTAAAAAAGGCTCCCTTGTGTAAAGGGAGCTGACGCCGAAGGCGGCTGAGGGATTGTTCCCACGAAGTTGTTGCTTTTTACAATCTCTCCGTCACGGCAAGCCGTGCCACCTCCCTTTACACAAGGCTTCTACCTACCGGAAGGTAATTTGATAAAATTCCACTAAATATATTTACAAACCGCAAAAATTGTGATATAATAAAGATGCTACACAAACTGAATATTAGAATTAGCGGTATTTTTGTCTTTATGGGGATATTATACCCTTTTTCGCCACAATCATTTTTGAACTTGGTAAAAGCGCAAGCTCCACTAAATGATTATGGTAATACCCTAATTCTATTTTAGTTTGTGTAGCAGCAATCGGAGTTTGCGTTTTTCGGTGCGGTAACTCCGGTTGCCGCACTTTTTGTTTTGAAAGGAGGCGAATATGCAGTATGGAATTCATGGGCACAAAAGAAGCTGCCGAGAAGTTGAATGTAAAACAATCAACTGTTTCAGCATGGTGTCGCGAAGGAAGAATTCCTAATGCTGAGCAGGATGCCAAAGGAAGTCCTTGGAGAATCCCTGCTAATTTCACAAGGCAAGATTTATTGCCTAAACAAAATAATCGTTAATTTATGAGGAGAATGAAAAAATGAAAAAAATTATTAGTATTTTATTACTTATTTGTACGTTAACACTTTGCCTTGCTTCGTGTGGCAAAACCGATGAAAATAAGATTACTGAAGAATTTATAATAAGTAAGTTGTCGGATTCTGAAGGTGAATTAGATGGAACTTTAACCATCACAAACGGTACTTCGGACAATGTTTTGGCATTTAATTACGTGGTAACCGGAATCAATGCTGAAAAACTGATGGATAAAAACTTCACAAAAAATGCAGTTCAAAAAGTATTTTCCAATCCCGGCAGTATCACATACGGAGAACTAAAGGTGTGCAATGCATTTAATGCAACTATGACGGTGGTTTCTATTTTCTATGAAGATGAAAACTTTGACACCGATGAAATTTTGAGTATCATTTGCGACAGAAGCGCAAAAACTTATGAAAATTGGACGATTTCAGCATCCGTAGATCAAACTTTCGATAGCATTACTATCAAGGCTATACACAATTGAGAGGATAATTATGTTTTGTAAAAATTGCGGTACGCAGTTATCTGATGACAGCAAATTCTGTTCTAATTGCGGATATAAAACAGAGGATGCCAATTCAAACGAAAGCATCGAAAGTATAGAAATTGGCAATAATCAAGTTGAAGCCGAGCGCGAGATCAATAATCCTTCATCCACTAATTGCCTTAAAGAAGTGTATAACAAAATATCAGACAAGTTATTTCTTGGCAGCTTTGTTTCAGCTGCGTTTTGAACGATTCTGTTTGTAGGAATTATACTTTTTAGCCTCATTGGATGGGGCGTTGTATATTTATATGGTGGATATGATTTCACATCAGTATTAACAACGATTAGTTTGATTTTTATGCTACTTGGATTTGTTGTTTTGAGCATAGTATCTATAATCAATTTAAAACTCAAATCTATAAACAGACTAACAAAGAAAGTTTTTATAAGTTTAACTATCGTTCTATTAGTGCTTTGCGTTGCTTTTTCTACTTGGGGCGTTATTGACTATGCAAATGAACAAGATAGCGGAAGCTCTTATGGTGATGGATCATACAGTGGTAGTTACAACGATTATTACAGTTCGGGAATAGATAAAAGCATAGGGCTTTCCTTAAAAGTTGATAGCATAAAAACCAGCGGAAGTTATACATATGTTTATTGTACTGTTACAAACGTGAGCTCTAGATACGTTGCAACAAGATATAGATATGTAAAAGTGAAAGCTCAGTTTAAGAATTATTCCGGATCAATAGTAGATACCGATTGGACTTATGCCGTTGACTCGACATGGCTTGAACCAGGCGAAAGCAAGACTTTCTACTATATGGTACAAAACACCAACATTAAGTCAGCAACACTGTCCTTTGTTGACTAACAAAACAACCTTTGATTACCACTCCGTAGACCGAAATATCGGCGTGACATAAAATCAGCGAGCTGATTTGTTCAGCTCGCTTTTTTCAGTATTGGATATTTTCAAAACTGTCCTTTAGAATAACGCTCTTTTGGCGCGCTTATTTTTGTAAATAACTATTTGCGTTATTCGGGCAGATATCCGCTGAATATCAGCCAATCCTTAAGCATTCCTGCCCATCTTGCAACATAGGGTATATCTCTATACTCCTTGTCCGCAAGCCCAAGCCCGTGGCCGCCGAGGGGAAATACGTGCATCTCGCAGGGAACTCCGAGCTGATGTAGCCTTTTTGCATATGCGTATGTCGATTCTATGTTCACTACCTCATCGGTAGAGGTGTGCCATATGAATGCCGGCGGAGTATTTTCATCGGCAATGACGGTAGGAGTAACCGAGCTTAAAAGCTCATCTAGCCCTTCGCCAAGAAGGTTTTCATAGGAGCCTCTGTGCGAATTGATATCTGTTACAGGGTAGCAAAGAATTTGCGCATTGGGCAGATAGTCCTCCAGATCCCATTCGCCATCTCCTATATCTCCCCGATATGTGGAGGTCAGCTCGGCAAGGTGTCCTCCGGCAGATGAGCCCATTATGGCAATTCTGTTTTTGTCAATTCCGTATAGGCTTGCATTTTGGCGGATATATCGCATAGCCCATCTTGCATCCTTCAGGGGCGCAGGGAAGATGTCGGGGCTGTATCTGTACTTAAGCACGAAGCTGTTCATTCCAAGCTCGGCAAGATATTCTGCATAGCCCTCTCCTTCAAAATCCGAGAGCTTGTAATATCCACCGCCCGGCAGAATAAGAACGGTCGCTTCTGTTTTCTTCTCCTCAGCCTGATAGAAGGTCAGCTCCGGGGGTCTTTTTGATAGCCGGGCGTCTGCACTTGCCCACTTTTCTATTTCAATAACGATACTTTTCATTTTATTCTCCTTTTTGATTTGAAGCTTGATTTGAAGCGCTTTTATCCTTGCCCTGTATGTATTCTCTCACACGAATCAGCATTATGTAGGAGAAAGCAAATAGGCCAAGGCAAATTATATAGTCCAGCAGAATTGTTATTATTTCGGGGATCGTGTATGCTCCGCCATAGTCACCAAGGAAGCTTATCGTGTCAGATATAACGCCTATCAGCTTAATTATGAATTGGATAAGGCAGACCGCAAGGCAGATGACCGATGCGTCAGAGGTGAAGCTGAAGGAGACATCCTCCGAAAAGGCTCTGCTGAAGAAGTCCTTTTGACCCTTGCTCCAGATATGACAAAACAGATGAATCAAGCCATATATCAGGTATAAATGCGCAAAGGTGAGAACAACCATAACGAAGGTAAATAACAGCGAAAGAATAATAGAATCAACGCTGTTAGGGGGATAACTCGCCTTCATAAATTCCATATAATAATATGGGATACAGTAAAAAATGCGAGATACAGAAGCAAGAGTTGCAAGCCTGAGGGCAAGCATATTGCCCCCGCGGTGAAAAGCCTCGAGCATAAATACCGCGACAAGGGGAATATGAAGGAATTCCCAAATGTCAGCAACATAGCTGCGTATATATTCCAGCCAGCCGTATCCCAGAAGATAGGAAATGTGATAGCAGGCGTAGACTGTCAGATTACAAAGCGCAAGAAGGAAGAAAAACTTCAAGCTGAATTTTTTATCAGTAATAGGCATAAAACACCACCGTTATTGTTATCTTATTTTATTCTATCACATTATCCTGTTTTTTTCAAGATGATTTTTGCTTTAGTGAGGAAAGAGAATGAATAAAAGCTTAATGCGACTGCCGGATTGCTTTTTTGCCGTGGCAGATGAAGAGGGAAGAAGCCAAATTCGCAAGTGTATCGAGGCGCGTGGGCACACCTCATCCTACCGTATCGGTAGGAGCATAGAGGGGCGAGCCATTGAAATGTACAAAATCGGGAAAGGCCGGGGGCGTGTTGCATTATTCGGCGCTCACCACGCCTTGGAAGGGATAACATCGAACATATTGTACGCAATTATTTACATTCTTTCGTATGGGCTTGGAACGAATTTTGCCGGCTTGGATATAGCTCTTTTGCGGAGCCTTGCCAGCTTTTATATTGTTCCCTCTGTGAACCCCGACGGCTTGGAGCTTCACCATCACGGAACAGGCTCGGGTTTTCTGCGAGGGCGTCAGGCAGCTATGTCGGGGGGCGATTTTTCACATTGGCAGGCGAATGCCAGAGGTGTTGACCTGAATCATAACTACGATTACGGCTTTGCTGAATACAAGCAGCTTGAAAAAGAGCGGGGCATTGCTCCCGGCGCCACGCTTTACAGCGGAGAATATCCCGAGAGCGAGCCTGAAACAAGAGCGGTTGCTGCGTTTGTAAGAGCATTAGGCCCTGATGCCGTGGTCTCGCTTCACACACAGGGGGAGGAAATATACCATTCCAAGGACGGAAAGGGGATAGCGATGGCAGGGCTTGTTTCTCGCTACACCGGCTATACCTGCTCTACTCCAACCGACACCGCCGCTTATGGCGGATTGTGCGACTATACAGCCTCCCTTGGAATTCCTTCATTAACGATAGAGATCGGGCGCGGAAAAAATCCCCTGCCTCAAAGCGCGATACTTCCAGCCCTGCAACGCATAACAGAGCCGCTTTTGCTTCTTCCGTCTCTTCTTGTGTAGTGGCCATTTGATAATTATGAACAATTTGTAAACATTTTCTGCGAGGGAAATTTGTACTTGACTTTTTGTTAACAGTATGTTATTATTTATTCTGCGCGTAAAGGCGTAAATAAAATTCGCACATAGCGAGTGGGTACATTGCCGGTGCTCTATGAGTCGCAGTGTTTTGTCGCTATGGTGGAAAAACCAAAAGGAGGAACATATTATGTTCGAAATTACTATCAAGCAGCTGCTTGAGGCAGGCGTTCACTTCGGTCACCCTACCAAGAAGTGGAATCCCAAGATGAGTGAGTACATCTTTACTCACAGAAACGGTATTCATATCGTTGACCTTCAGAAGACCGTCAAGAAGTTTGAGGAGGCTTACAACTTTGTTGCAGAGCTTGCTCAGAACGGTGGCACCATCCTCTTCGTTGGTACCAAGAAGCAGGCCGCAGACACCATCAGAGATGAGGCTATCAGATGCGGTATGTTCTACACCAATGTTCGTTGGCCCGGTGGTATGCTTACCAACTTCCAGACCATTCGCCGCTCCATCAAGAGACTTAAGGATCTTGAGAAGATGCAGGCAGACGGCACCTTCGACCTTCTCCCCAAGAAGGAGGTTGCCAAGAAGCTTAAGGAGATCGAGGACCTTCAGAAGTCCTACGGCGGTATCAAGGAGATGGATTCGCTTCCTTCCTGCGTATTCATCGTTGACACCCGCAAGGAGAGAAACGCAGTTCTCGAGGCTAAGAAGCTTGGCATTCCCGTTGTTGCTATCGTTGACACCAACTGTGATCCCGACGATGCTGACTACATCATTCCCGGTAACGATGACGCTATCAGAGCTATCAAGCTTATTGCAGGCGCTCTCGCAGACGCAGTTATCGCCGCACACGGCGGTGTAGAAGAGGCAGAGACCGTTGAGGAAGCAGAAGTAGAGACCGAAGAGACCGTTGAGGCTTAATTCGGCATCAAACACAACAATAGGAGGACATTGAAATGGCAGAGATTAGTGCAAAGCTCGTTGCAGAGCTTAGAAAAAAGACCGGCTGCGGTATGATGGACTGCAAGAAGGCTCTTGCAGAGACAAACGGCGATCTTGAGGCAGCAGTTAAGGTTCTTCGTGAGAAGGGCATGGCAGCTTCCGCAAAGAAGGCTGACAGAATTGCCGCAGAGGGTATTGTTGACATTATGACCATTGGCGATGTAACCGCTATGGTAGAGGTTAACTCCGAGACCGACTTCGTTGCAAAGAACCAGCTCTTCAAGGATTTCGTTAAGGCGATCCTTAAGACCATCATCGAGAACAAGCCCGCAAATGTCGAGGCTCTCCTCGAGTGCAAGCTCAGCGGTGCAGATACCACCGTTGCCGGCGAGCTTAACGAGCTTGTATACAAGATTGGCGAGAAGCTTTCCCTTCGCCGCTTCGTAATTGTTGAGGGCGTTGTTTCCACCTACATTCACGGCGCAGGCGCTACCGGTGTTATCGTATCCTTCGATACCGATGTTGCCGACAAGGATGGCTTTGCCGAGTGCGCAAAGAACGTTGCTCTCCAGACCGCTGCTATGACCGTTCTCTATCTTGACAGAGAGTCCGTTCCCGCAGAGGTTCTTGCAGAGGAGAAGAGAATCCTTATTGCCCAGATGCAGCAGGATCCCAAGATGGCTAACAAGCCCGAGCAGGTGCTTGCAAAGATCGTCGAGGGTAAGGTTGGCAAGTATTACGAGACCAACTGCCTTGTAGAGCAGGCTTAGGTTAAGGATGACTCCATGTCCGTTGGCAAGTATGTTGCTTCTGTTGCTAAGGAGCTTGGCGGTTCCATCAAGGTTACTGGCTTCGTTCGCTTCGACAAGGGCGAGGGCATCGAGAAGAGAGATGACGATCTTGCAGCCGAGGTTGCAAAGATGGTTAACGGCTGATAGCCAACAAAAATATCGCTAAGTGCAAGCAGAAAGAGCACACACGCAAGACGAAAAATCTTGTATGTATGCTCTTTTTCTGTTAGTGAAGTTTTTGCTGTCGCAAAAGTGAAGTTGTGTTATACACAGTGAAGTTGCTCGCAAAAGCTCGCAGTGAAGTTAAGTTTGCCCATCACTTCGCCATTAGGCGAAACTTCACTCACGAAGTGAACTTCACTATCGAAGATAACTTCACTTGCCCCAAGGGCAAACTTAGTTAGCGTGATTTGTCCGTTAAGGACATCACGCTATCGCCCCGGGTGCTTTTTCTCCCCTTTTTGGGGAGTTTTTATTTATTTTGAACAAAACAGAGGCTCAAAAATCTAAACACACGCGTATTGTAATTAGCCCTTGAATATGCTACAATAAAATAGAAGAAATATGACTATACGGAGCGCGAAGATGAAAAAACTTCTGAATGCCTCTCTGGTATTAATATCTGTCCTGGCTCTTTTGCTCGCCGCAGGGATTTGTTCCTATGCGGAAGAGACGCCCGAGCCCGTCTGGCGAGTAACGCACAAAGACGGAACGAGCGAGGATATCTACAGCTTTACCGAGCCCTTCCTGTCGGCGACATCGGGCGACTATTTCAAGCTTATACCTGACTACTACGAAATAAAGCTTGATACCACCTTCAAGTCTACCGCCTATACCGACTACACATTGGATTTTGGCTCATCAACCGTGGTATTCACAAGTACCGATAACCATTCTCCTGCCATAGCGATAGGCGAAGCTACGGAGCTTACAATGCTCGGTGACGGCTGCACGGTCTATCTGCAGGACCAGACCTCCGCATTTATGTCCTTTGGTGGAGAAAGCAAGCTCTATCTTGACGGCGGGAAAAATATGTTCCGCGTCCTGGCGCCGGATTCCTTCGAGATAACCGGTTCATCAACCGCCGAGCTTCACAATCTTTTTGTTTTTAAGCACTGCCCGAATATGATGGGTGGCTTTTGTGTAAGAAATACCGCTAAGGCGACTGTATATGACTCGATTTTCTACGGCGAGAAGAACAGAAATGCGGTATTTTCCGATAGCGGAGGTCAGCTGACGCTTGTAAATTGCAGTGTTTTATCCCTTGATAATAGCCAGGTCTTGGCTGTACGCGGAGCAAAGTCAACAATTAATTTTGAGGGTGATTGCTTCGTATACGGCAATGCCGCCTATTTGGAAACCACCGCCCAAAACGCATATATCTTCCTCCATGGAAGACTCTATACCAATTCCTCAAGCTTTGATACGCGCTTTTCGGGCGAGGCAAAGACTTCGGTTAGCCTTGACAGGCAATATACGCTCCTCAGTTTCATTACTCCCAACGCATCAAGTGCGAAAACATCGACATTTAAGTTTTCAAAGCGCTTCGGCAACGATAGCGCACCCTCGATGGATATTCCCGAGGGGGATCGTGTCTGGGAGCTTAAGGACAGAGGAGGCGAGCTGCTTGGCTATCTTGACTCCTTTGATGACCTCTCAAAGCATTTTGCAGATATCGGCTCGGCGAGGCTGCTAAAGAGCGTCTCCACATCAACCGCGCTAAGCCTTGTGGCAAACGGAGATGCGCTTATAGATTTCGGAAGCAATGACGTCCTTCTCTTCAGCCACCCCTTTATCCCGGTAGCGAAAAATGCTCTTATTGATATATCGGGAGAGGGAGTTATAGAGCTTCGCTCCTTTGCCGCCAGCTTTACAAGCGTGGATAAGTCTGCCCTTGTAAGAGCCGATGACTGGGTATCCCTCTATCTGAATATGCCAGAGAGTGTGGTCGCAATGTCCACCCTGGCTCACAGCTTCCGCGGAGATATCAATGTCAATTCTCTCTCTGCCTTTTGCAGCTCGGAGGACGAGGCAATGCTCTCAACAAGCAGCGGAAAGATCAGCGTAACAAGCTCCACTCTCCGTAGCCTTGAAGCCCCCGTGGCAGAATCGGGCGCAAACATCTATGCCAGCGATTCTGTCCTCGCCTCGTGCGGTGACTATGTTGTCATCACAAAGGAAGCGCTTCTCCTGGAGTCCTGTCCTGCAATCATAGGCGGTGTGCAGGCCTCGGCAGTTACCTGCACTATCGGTACAAAGCTATCCTCTCGCGTGGCTGGCGGAAGCGGCTTCTTCCATCGGGCGGAGTCCTCTGTTATAACTATATCCGAATACCAAGCGAGCGATACCGGGCTTACTCCGCTCGGTGATATAACCTACCGCACATCCTTTGTCACCGTTCCCACGGAGGGACATATGCGCGCAAATCTCACCCTTGGTACATACCCCTCGCTGAATATCTACCTTCCAATGCTCATTGCCGCCGAGAACAAGGATTTTGCCCTCCGTATATCGGCGCGCGGCGTCCTTTACAGCGGCGGAATTTACGATTGCAGCACGGTCAGAATTGACGAGGCGGAGTATATGTGCTTCAGCTATCCGTATATCTATAGCGATGGCTTCGACGAGGAGGTCGTGATTACCCTCGCTCTCGGAAATGTGTCCGAGGAGGTAAGCATTGTGCCTTATAAGCTCGCATTGGATTCCCTGGAATTTGCCACCGATGAGGCTACGGTTTCGGCAACAGTAGCTTACCTTAACTATGCGCTATACACCTGCTATGATGACGGTGTTGATACGCTCCTTGGCGAGTATTCCTCCTATATCCCGCAAAGAGTGGATTATACCCCCGGTAGCCGTATCAAGAGCATACTGTCAAGCGTCAGCCTTGATACCGAGAGCAATCTGCTATATCTCAATCTTGCGGATAGAAGCGCATCCCTGACCGTCAGCTACACCTATGGCGGACGGGAATATACCGCCGTAGCGGAGGAGGGAAGGGCTGCCATCTATTGGCACAGGCTTGATATCACAAGCATACAGCTTTCCTCGGGCGGCGAGAGCTTCACCACCAATCTTGCAGAGCTTTATTCGCTTGTCTCCTCATCCCCCTCGCGTAGCAGCGAAACGCTTTCAAAATATATAGGCTTTATAAATACAATATGTAAATAAGCTCGTTTGAGCAAAACAGCAGATATGGGCAAGCCCTGTATCTGCTGTTTTTTATTTTATTAAGAGTAATAGAGTTATTTTTTCCCTTTATAAAAAGTATATATAAATAGATACAAAACGGAAGGGGAAGAAAAATGACACAAAAAAGGCTAAGCTTTTTCAAAAACGCCCTCCTGCTCGGTATAGTCGGTCTTGCAATCAGGACGGTGCAGCTATTCCTGAGCGCCTATATCTCGCGCACAGCGGGGGCGGAGTCCGTGGGGCTATATTCACTTATTATGACTGCCTACGGCTTTGCGCTGACCTTTGCCACCTCGGGCATCAGCCTGACCGTTACGCGCCTTGTCGCCGGCGCGGTGAGTGGCTCGGGAGGCAGGGAGGCATCGCGAATTCTCCGCGGAGCCTTTGCTTATGCGCTCCTGTTCAGCGGTATAGCCACCGTCGCGCTTTTGCTCCTTGGCGGCTTTATTGGCGTATCTATCCTTGGAGATTCCCGCTCTGTTACCGCTCTTAGAATTCTCTCGCTCACTCTTATCCCCTCGGCTGTTTCGTCGGTTGTGGGCGGCTATTTTGTTGCCATACGGCGCGTATCCCTCAATGCGACGGTTCAGGTAACAACCCAGGCAGTTCGCATCCTGCTGACAATTCTCCTTCTCTCCGCCTTCAGTACAGGCGCAGAGTCCTCGGTTGTTGCCCTTGCCTATGGCGCGCTGATAACCGAGCTTGTCGGCGCAGCTCTCTCGCTAATCGAATATGCTATATCAAGGAGGGGTACTGAGCGAGCGCAGGGGGCGGCCTTTGGTTCCGTAGCCTCTATGGCGTTTCCTCTTGCGACCTCTGCCATCATTCGCTCGGCTCTTCTCACGGTGGAGCATACGCTTATACCGCGGCGATTGGTCCACCGAGGCGAGAGCCTGTCCGACGCCCTCGCCGCCTATGGCACTCTCCACGGAATGGCTATGCCTCTTTTGCTCTATCCAATGGCGCCGTTAAGCTCCACCTGCGGTCTGCTTGTACCCGAGTTCGCGGAGGGGGAAACGCTTGGCGAGAGGGGGCGACTGCGCAAAATAGCCTCCGAGGCTTTGACACGGGCGCTTTCCTATGCCGTAACCCTTGCCACGGTTATAGCGCTCTTCAGCGAGGAGCTGGCGCAGGTCATCTTTTCCTCGCCCGACGCGGGCTATTTCATATCCTTTTTAGCTCCTGTTTTGCCCTTGATGTATCTCGATCACACCGCCGACTCTATGCTTAAGGGCATTGGCGAGCATATCTATTCTATGTGGGTAAATATTGCCGATGCCTGCATCTCTATCCTGTTAGTATACATTCTTCTTCCTCCGATGGGAATTATGGGCTACGCGGTTGTTATTCTTGTTATGGAGGGCTTTAATTTCATTCTCTCCGCCCTTCGCCTGTATAAAAAAATCGGCTTCCGCCTGAACCTGGCAGAGGGGCTTATATCCCCCCTTGCTCTCTCGCTTTCCGCTTGCGCAGTTACCTCGCATCTGTTTGTATTCTCCTCCTCGCCAGCGCCGCTTTCGCTTGTTTTGAAGCTTATATTTACCACCTCTTTAATTCTTGGAGGAAAAAGCCTGTTTGACCTGTTTTCCGCGCTCCTTTGCAGAATTATAAAAGGGAAGGGCAGGAAGGCAACCGACTCTGATAAATAGCTCGCCCAAAATAAAAGGTGAGGCGCCAAAGCTCGGTGCCTCACCTTTTTATGTTATTGGATGCTGAGGGAAATCAGTCCTCAAGGACCTCCTCCGGCTCCTCCTTGTCGGACTCTCTGCCGTCAAGAATGTGCAGGTTTTCAATCCTACGTCCGTCCATTTTCAGGACACGAACGGTAAGACCGCCAACCTCAAAGCTGTCGCCCTCCTCGGGAATTCTGCCGAGAATATCCATGGCCCAGCCGTTAACAGTCAGGGCATCCATCTCCTCGTCAAGCTCCATATCCAGCGTGTCAAACAGCTTCTCGAGATTTGCCATACCGGAGACTATGTATTCCTTGCTGGCAATCTCCTTTATTTCCTCAATAATCTCGTCATGCTCATCCCAAATCTCACCGACGATCTCCTCCAGGATATCCTCAAGGGTAACGATACCGGCTGTCGAGCCATACTCGTCTGTTACAACCGCCAGATGACGCTGCTTCTCCTGCAGATCGCGGAGCAGGTCGCTTATCTTCTGTGTCTTTGTTACATACATGACCGGCTTGATGATCTCGGAAATGGGAGTATTCTGCTTGAATGAAGTGGTAAAGAAGTCCTTGTAGTACACGATACCGATGATATTATCAAGGTCCTCCTCATAGATGGGAAGACGGGAATAGCCCGACTCGGAGAACTCCCGTGCCAGCTCCTCCTTGGTAATATCCGAGCGCACCGCAGTGATATCAATTCTCGGAGTGAAGATATCGCCGACCTCAAGCTCGTTGAACTCGATTGCGCTCTTGATGAGCGTGCTCTCGTCCTCGTCGATGTCGCCGCTCTCCTCCGCCTCCTCGATAATGGAGACAAGCTCCTCCTCGGTCATACCCTGCTCCTCGTCATTCTTGGCGAGCCTGCCAAGCAGGTTCTGCAGCTTCTTGAAGAGGAAGGAGAAGGGGGTGAAGATGATAAGCAGAAGACCGATAAGGGGGGCTGCAAACATTGCAAATTTCTCGGGCATCAGCTTCGCCAGCGACTTGGGTATGATCTCACCGAAGGTAAGCACCAACAGCGTCATTACGACGGTGGAGATCGTTGTGCTCCAATCCTTGGCGCCGGTGTTAATAAGCAAATCTACAAAGAACACGGTGGCAAGAGATGAAGCAAGAATATTAACTATGTTGTTACCTATAAGAATGGTGGAGATAAGGGTGTCATAGTTGTCGGCAAGCTTTAGCACCTTTGCCGCCTTCTTGTCTCCCTTTTCTGCCATATTCTTCACACGAATTCTGTTGAAGGTGGAGAAGGCGGTCTCGGTAGCCGAGAAGTACGCCGACATAATCACGCAGAATACGATGACAACCAGCATAATTAAATGATGTGATTCCATGATTTTTTTGTTTTTATAACCTCTCAAATATAATATTTTCTCATAAGAGAATAGGGGTTCGGAAAAAGCTTTAGCGAAAAACAGCAAAAAAAGGCGTAGTCATACCCGAAAGTATGTCTAAGCCTGTGTAGCTATGAAATAATAAACCAAGCGCAACTGTGACAAGTGTCCGCGTCCGCGTCGTCCATTTTATCCTCCAAAAAAGTTAAAGGCAAAAGCCATTTTTGCTCTAGTCTAAAGCATATACGAAAGTGATTATATCATAAATTGTCTGTTTTGTCAAGCCCTCCTGCGATATTAATTCGCCTTTTTATGTAATTTGTTTTACAAAATATTGCTTTTTGTATTGAAAAAATGAAAGGCATTTGTTATAATAAATCTGTTATAAATAACTTTTTGGAGAAGCAAATGATAAAATATTTTAGCGAGCTGGGACTTTCAGAAATGCTTTATTCTGCATTCGGCTATGTGGCAATGCTCGCCGAGCTGACAGTTGGAATGCTCATTTGTCGAAAAATGAATATAAAGTGGTGGAAGGCGCTGTTGTTTTTTGCTGTATCCTTTTGTCTTCGCGGCTACATATCCAACTTTATCTGGTGGGCAAATAAGGGCTTTACGGACTTTGGCGGCGGTCACTTGACCCGCGCATATCCTTATATTCCTCTCTTGATAATTATTCCGCTTGCTCTCCTGTTAAGGGTAGAGAAGCGCCGCGCCTGTGATTTTTCGGGAGCAACCCTTCTTGTATTCCAGGCGCCTGTGCATCTTGGTTGTCTCTTCTTTGGCTGCTGTGGCGGCTATGAATCCTCGATAGGCGTATATAGCCCGATGCTCGACAAGGTTATCGTGCCTGTACAGCTGTTTGATACAATTACCAGCGCCGCTATCGCAATAGCCGTTTTGGTTTATATGTATAAGAAAAAATGGGATACAAAGGGAGTAATATTCCCCTTAGCAATGATTCTTCACGGAGCAGACCGCTTTTTCTGGGAGTTCTTCCGCGATCACACTCGTCTGTTCCTCGGCTTGACAAATCTGCAGTATCACGCCCTGTTTTTGATTGCTGTTGGAATAATTTCTCTTATCCTCGTCAATCGCTATAACAAGAGGTTGGAAGGTGAAACGGCATAAGCGAGCAATTTTGCAAGAAGGCTTAAAACAGATTAACCCTTTTATGTAAATTAATAATTACCAATAACATCAAAACCGCCATCGGCAAGCCGATGGCGGTCCTTTTTTTGCTTTGGTTTAATTGGGGTAATCAGTTACCCTTGTAATTCTTTGCGGTCTCGCAATATGCATACATCGCATTGAGGAAGTTGGTGAGCGCACCAAGCTCGGTTGCGGTGTGGTGGTAATAGGTTGCGAGATTGTAGGTTGCTGTACCGCCTGCGGTGGTGATCGTAATGTCACCCATCATATCAAACGCCTTGAGTGAAACATCAAAGTAATCTTTTCCGCCGTACATACCGTTCTTCACCGAAACGGTCCTTGTTCTCGTGCTACCGTTGCTCACATAGGAGAAGGTGATATCACCGGTGTACTCGGAATTGAACTTGAAGCGGAAGCTCAGATCCTCATCGATATTGATGAAGGCGCTGTAAAGCCCGTCGGTAATAGCGCTAAGCTCAGCCTCCTGCCTCTTAACGACCGATACGGTAGCATAGCTCTTATATTCGTTGTAAAGCGCCAGTACAGTATTATACACCTTGATATTATCCGCAATGCAATCGTAGTAAACGAAGGCGGACTCCGCATAC
Organism: Clostridia bacterium; assembly: GCA_017462445.1. Next base: position 3,483 of record JAFTRB010000201.1, on the reverse strand, counting down.
TTAACGATGTTGATCATCATCTTCTGCGTCTTTTCGTCTGTATTGCTTGCAAGAACTCTATCAATGTAGTCAATCGGCGATATAGCCCTTGTAATGGTCCTGCCACCGTAGGTGATCTTGAGGGTGATGATCTCGCCAATCTCGGTGGGAAGAATATGGGTCTTCGCAATCTTATAATAATTGGTTCCGTTGATGTTTACAGTAGACGGTGTAACTGCCTCGCCGTCAAGCGTAAAGCTCATTCCGTCCTTGATATCAACGAAGAAGTTGAAGTTGAAGTCGGACTGAAGCGACATATTTATCTGTACTCCAATGCTCTCCATTACATAGCCGCTGAAGGAGTAGGTCTTTCCGCCCTCAACCGCATAGGTAGAGAAGTCAAGCATCTGACCGTTGCCGACAGTAAAGCTTGCCTTTACAGTGTCGGAGGGAACAGGAGTTGTTCCGTCTGCCCAGTAGTCTCTGCCAACCTCGGTCGTACCGTTGTACCATATAACAGTAGCATAGTTGGAGGAAAGCACATATGGGAAGTCGGGATTATCATTGCTTACCGCCTTTACTCCGCTGACAAGGTTGAGCGAGGAGGGGTCGGTAGCCGACTTGTAGCCGTCTCCGTAGAAAATATTACTCTCTGTCGGAGCATATTTCAATGTTCCGTCGGTATTTGTCTGCTGATAGTCCGGAATGGGATCGTCATCGCTGTTCAGCTTTACTTCGTTTGTATCGTTCAAGTACGGAGTAAACAGGCTGGCGTACGCGTAATTGACATCGCCTATTACCGCCTGCATACTAGTGCAGCCATCGGGGAAGCTGAAGCTCGGGGCTGAGCCTGTCGTTGTAACACCAAGCTGGAACAGGTAGCAGGGTACCTTGGTGGATATGTTAGTACCGCCCGTCACCTCAAAGTAGGAGTTGTTTTGTACATTGAACACACACGATGTGGCGGTATTGCTGATCAGATTTATCTTACAGCCGTCAACAGTAAGCCTCGGGATGGGGGAGGTTGTGTTGTTTCTGTTAAGAACACCAAAGGCAGAGGCGTTCTTCTCAATCGTGATGTCACAGTTTTTGAAGATCGCATTACCGTATCTGTGGTCAATAACCGCTATGGTGGAGTAGATAGTAACATTCTCGAAGTAAATATCAGCGCCACCTGTATTGGATCCGCTGATAAAGTTTGCGGAGCCGGACTCGTTTGTCATATAGCCGGGACCGTAGACATTAAGCTCAACACCGCTCGTACCCGGCGAGAACATATGGTCCCATTTATCATCGGAGGTGTATGTAACGGAATATCCGTTAAGATACAGATTCATTGTCTTGGGAACCGAGTGGTTATCAGCCTTTTGGGTTGCGTCATACGCAAAATCGTTGGTTACGGAAACTCTTTCGTAAGCAGTGTTTCTGAAGGCCTCGGTAAAGAAGTCATCCGGGTTGGTATATCCAACGATGCTTCCGTCGCTCTTGACGCCTACGAATGCACCGTTATACTTGGTGTTAGCAAGGTAGAAGGTGTTGTTTTCGCTGGTGACAATAAGCTTGTCGCTGCTCATCGCCTCGCCATTCTCCACGGTAGACCAGCCGCCGCCTGTGATGTAATAGGAGTAGGTGCCATTACCGTTGTCGACCTCGATAAGCTCGCCGCCGTTGACCGCGCCCTTGTAGCTCGCTACGATAGAGCCGGTATAGTTTTCGGTATGCTTTACGCCGTCAATTATCCAGTTAACGGTAATCGTACCCTTTTCGTAGGTAATGGTCTTGCCGTTCACATTTGCAATATAGCTCGTTGATGTAGCAAGGAAGCTGTTGCCGTTTGTATTGATCGTACAAGCGTGGCTCAATACAAGAGGAGTAAAGTTTGACTTGTATAGATCAACCGTTACAACAGCCTTATCGGGAGCGGCATTTATCAATTCTGCCAGCTCGGTGAAGGACGCCGCCGTAAAGGTCTCTGTTGTTCCCTCGGCGTCTGCGAGAGCCTTGACCTGCGCGCTGTATCCCTCTGTACCAAGGATATCCACGATAGGAGTATCGTCATCGGGAAGGGGAGCGGTGATTGCCGGGGTGAAGACCGTAACGCTTGCCACATCGCCTGCCTCTACATCGCCGCCCTCCACATATCTGGTGTCCGCATAGGGAGTCCAGGAGTTCATATCGGTCCAGGTGTAGCCGATATCCTCGGTATCATTGGTCATAACACCGATGTTGACCTCCTCGATGACAACCGCCATATTAAAGCTGGTAACGCCCTTTGCCTCAACAACAAGCTTCTTGTATAACGAGGAGTCATTCTGGGCAACGCCGCCGTTGGTGATAGAGAAGTTTTCGTCTAAGGTGTCATTAAGCAAATGCTCAAGAGGGGAGGAAACGCGGAACTTAAGTCCTGCATTATTCGGGTCAAGCAGGGTAACTCTGATAACGCTGTTGCCATCGGACATATAAGCAACAGTTCCGTCAACAGAGAGAATAACCTCAACATTGGGAAGAGTGTGACCGACCCAGGCAACATCCTGCGCAGTGGAGAAGGTTGTCTGGTCCTGAACCACAAAGGTCTTGCGGTCATTCGTCAGGAAAATTCCGCGAAGCGCGGAGGTTGCTACATTTCCGCTACCGGTCTTATCTCGATCCCACAACAATACTTTTTCGGTATAAGAGTATGTATACGAATAAGCCGAGGTGTTATCAAGCACCGCATAAGCTCCATACTGATTGCTTCCGTTTTTGGTGATTACTCCGCCGCCATCCTTCGATTGACCGTAGAATTCGCTTGTCAGCTTGTAATTATCCAATCCGGTAACATCTGACGGAACATTCAAGCTCCTAAGGATAAGATCGTTGTTACCCTCAGCGCCCATGCTGTAATACTGGTATCTGTAAGGAGTATGCCAGAATTCATACGCATTGTAATTCTCGGTTCCAAGGTCGCAGAACCATCTTGTTCCCTTGTTGTAGTATACAAAGGAGCCGGAGTCTACCTGTCCGTGAGTGATATTGTTGCTTTCGCCCATAAACGCCGCGTAAAGCGAGCCCTCCCCGGCATTCCAGGAGTCGCGGACAGCATAGCCGTCAATACCAACCATGTGGTACTGAAGCTCGGGATACTCATATGTACCGATTTCCTCTGGGCTCATATAGAAGATAGAGTCCCAGACATCGGGGTGCAGCTTATCGATATTGGCAAGGATATCCTTTCTGATACCCGCAACAGCCTTGTCACCGATAGCCTGCTCCTGTCCAAGATACATAAGCCAGGGCGCGTCGATAGCGCCGACCGAGTTGGAGTCATGGTAGTTGTAGCCAAGACCGTCGCTCGACATTGTATTCAGAGCAAAGTAATGAGTCTGGTCAAAGCCCCAGGTGTCAAGCAGACCGTAGTGCGAGCCGGTTGCCGTCGAGAAGGCCGCCGCAAACTCATAAACATTGTTTGTACCGTAGCTCCAATATCCGTTGGACTCAATGTATGAGCCGTCAGGCGCATAGGGG
>JAFTRB010000200.1 GCA_017462445.1 Clostridia bacterium | reverse complement strand
GTGGGCAGTGGTGTAGGGACCGGCGTCCACGACGGTCCGTGTAAGATAACTCGCAAAGTATAGTGTTCTGTATTGTAGGGACCGGCGTCCACGACGGTCAGTGTAGGATAACCCGTAAAGTATAGTGTTCTGTATTGTAGGGACCGGCGTTAGGGCGGTCCGTGTAAGATAACCCGGAAAGTATAGTGTTTAGTGGTCGGTGCGGGTTAGAATAATTGTATGTAAGCCAAGAAAAAGGAAGCAGGAGCGAACGCTCCTGCTTCCTTTATGTAAATGATATGTTGGGAAATGTTGGGTGAAGCAGCCACCCGTGTAAAGTTTTTTGCGCAATTTGACTTATATATGTAAATGGTTATTCGCATTAACTTTCTAAATGCTCCAGAATGACTCCCCAGACCTCCTCGTCCTGCGCGGTCATTCTGTCCCAATCGAATTGCTTTATAAAAGACTCTCGCTTTTCCGCTGTGTCAAGCTCTCCCGCCTTGCGAGCGCGCGTCAGCTCCGCAAAGAAGTCGTCCTTGTATTTTACCGCATCCGGGGGATAGTTAGGGTTGTGGCCCTTACCCTTTAAGAGAAGGAACTGTGTATTCGGGCGAGTGGCGAGTGCTTTTTTCAGCTGCTCAAAGTGCTTTCTTGCGTTTACCGTCTTGTCGTCCTCAGAATGAATAATTAAGACCTTTGCATTCGTTTTTGTCAATGATACTCTGGCGTCATACTCCACATAGTCGGGGTTGCTTTCCCGCTCCAGCTCATACGCCGGCTTTTGATAAAAGGATAACAGTCCGCCGAAGAATTGCTTCAGTATTTCCTTAACCGAGATGAATCCCGACAAAGCAACCAAATGCGTAATATTCGGGTGTAGTGCGCCAATATTCATCGTTGAGAATGCGCCCCAGCTATGCCCGATTACCGATAAAGGAGTATTTTTATATTCCTCGGTTGCTCTTACCGCTTTTATGCAGTGGTCCAAATCGGACAACGATTTGCCAAATCCGCCCGTGCTTTCACCCTCTGATAATCTGCATCCCGTGTGGTCATACGCCAATACGGTGTATCCAGCCCGACAAAGCCTTTCAATCTCCTTCATATATGCAATATGCCCGTTTCCCATACCGTGGTCGAAGATTACAAGTCTGTCAAAGCGCTGCTCTCCATAGTAATAGAAATTGCCGACAAGCCTTTGCCCCTCCTTGCCCAAAAACTCGAAGGGGGAAGCAAGAAGGCCGTCAAAATCGCTATGCGTATAGTAAAAAATGTCACCAAGCGGGTCCTGACGAGTATATACATTGCTCTTAAAAACATCTATTATCTGCTTTTCAAATATCATTTTATCATTCTCCTTTTATTTTGATTATACTACCAAGGCGTTCAAATGTCAATATAAAAGCGACCGAGCTTGCTCGGTCGCCTGAAATTACAATTGCTTAATAAGCCTGATATAGAATTCGGTTGCTCTCTCGAGGCAATCTACACGAATTCTCTCATTGTTTCCGTGGATAGTTCGTCTTTCCTCTGTGGTGAGATCCATTGCCGAGAAGCGGTAGACTCTGTCAGAAATTCTGCCCCAGTGTCTGCTGTCCGAGCATTGAACCATAAGATAAGGGGAAACGATCGTTCCCTCCCAGGTGGATACAATGGCCCTTGCCACCTTGTCATAAGCCTCGCAATCGGTGACAGATATTCTGCTGGGGTTCGTGCCTCTCAATGCGGTAAGCTTAATATCCGGATTCTTTATAACGCCCTCGATATATTCCATTGCGCTTTCCACTGTATCGCAGGGGTTAAGACGCATATTTGATACCATGCTTGCCTCGGGCGGAATGACATTTGATGTTGCGCTCCCCTTCATCTGTGTGAAAGCAACCGTGGTACGCATAAGCGCATTAAGCTCGCCGCCGCCGGTTTTGCATATCATATCGAGAATACCGCCAAAGCACCAGAGGTTTGCAAAAATCATTCGATAGATAAAGGACGAGTGCCTGCCAAGCGTGTCGAACATCTCCCTGACAGGCTTGGTCATATGGCTCTTGAATGGGTTGTCCTCGACCTTGCAGCACGCCCTTGACAAAAGACCTACGGGTGTGTGCGGCTTTGGCGCAGATGCATGACCTCCGTTGGATTTTATTCTGTATTCCAGGTCCAAAAGCCCCTTTTCCGCAATGCCTATAAGACCGCAGGGCGCCTTTACTCCCGGGAACACATTTTCTACAACAGCGCCCCCCTCATCAAGCACAAGCGCGGGTGTAATACCGTTTTCCTCGAAGTAGTCAACAATCCTGACGGCGCCATTTCCGTTGACCTCCTCCCCGCCGGAGAAGGCGAAATATACATCCTGCTCGGGAACAAAGCCCTTGGAAATTAAATGGTCGGCAGCGAATAGCACGCCATTGAATGTAACCTTCGTATCCAGTGTGCCTCTTCCCCAAAGGACACCGTCCTCCAAAACAGCATCAAAGGGCGGCTTCTCCCAGTCGCTCTCGTTAACAGGAACGACATCGTAGTGTGCCATTAAAACCGAAGGCGCATCGTGCGCCTTGCCCTTCCATTTGAAGAGCAGAGCGCGGTCCTCCATCTCGGTAAATTCACAGGCACGAAAGACATTCGGATAAAGCGCGGGGAGCAGAGCAATCAGCCTCTCGAACTCCTCGTTTTCTTCAAGATTTTTATCATAATTTGACACGGTACGGCACTTGATCAGCTCTCGCAGGCTTTCAAGCGCTCGTTCTCTGTCGAAGTCAACCGCCTCGGTGTCCGCTGCATAGCCGGGCTTTGGCTTGAAGGCGAGGGTTCTTGCAAGAATGACCGCTGATAGCGCCACCAGCAACAGGCCAAGTCCGATTAAAATGTAAATAACTATTTCCATTTATCAAAGCACCTTCTTCTTGTACAGTATCCAGGACACAGCAATTGTGAAGAGAACTCCAACAGGGACCATAATGCCAACGGTTGTTGTATCGATGGCGGGGACGAAAATAAAGAGAATTAGCATAAGAGTAATTGGCGCTATTGCAATCTTCCAGTTCTTGGAGATGAATACCACGCCCAACGCGCCGAAGAGCGCAGGCAGAAGCTGGTCGAAGGCGGGCTGGAAGCCGGGGTAGCTGTTAATAAGATTTGAAAGCGGAATAATGAGAATTACGCCAATTATTATGATAACAGTAGTAACAATGCTGGACATTGCAATTGCTATGGTGGAGACAACCTCTCCCTCCTCGCTTTGCGCCTTGACATTGGCGTTTTCCAAGGCATTCAGCGCGCAGGGGAGCTTAAGATTAGAGATGTTTCCGGTTACAAAGGAAAGATATGAGCCGCCTGCGCCAAGCATAGGGATAAATGTGATAACCTCAACAATTCCAACAGCCCAGTACATGGGCGCTGTTGCAAGCAAGCCCTTGCCCACGCCTGCCCAGTCGGGCATAGCCTGGAAAACGAGCGCGATGACAACTGGGAAGGCAAGCAGGATTATCATCATCGTGATGTTCCATATTGTTCCGTCTCTGTGTACGGAATCCATATATTTCGAGTTTAATCCGGACTCTTCGGTCACGGCAACGGTCTTTTCGTTATCCATATTAACCTCCTTAACCCAGCCAGGCCGTAAAGGGAATAGCCGACAGCATACCCACTACCATCCACCGGGGCAGAGCGTAGTCGTTCAGCCATTTCCAGCCCAGCTTTTTCATTAACAGTCCGCATACAAGCATAGTCAGCATACTTACCGCCATAACGCATACAGGCACAAGTCCCGAGGTCGATGAAACCGCAATCTCGTTTACAACTCCGTCAACCTTTTCTTTTATGATAAATACACCGTCCTCGGATAGCCAAAGCCTGCCGACATCGTCAAATACATAGCCCACAAATGCTGAAATCATACCGATAAAGAGCGAGTTCTGCAGAATGTCGGACCACTTCTTGTCCTTTTTCTCGAAACTGACAAGTCCGCGCTGCATCTTTTTTCCAACCACAGGAACAAGCCAGATTCCAACCATTATCGAAACGGTCATAACGATGATGATGGTGACATATTGCGATGCGCTCATTCCTTTTGCAAGCTCGGCGAGGGTCGTTCCCATTCCGGATGCGGCATTTGCCGCGGCAATAGCCTCATAGGACAGCGAGCCGACAACCGATAGCCTGAGCCAGGGAAGCGCTATTCCCAAGGAGTTTGACAGGGCGAGTATGGTAATAACGATCGACACCGCGGGAGCGATTGTGAATAGGCCCGCCGTAATTATTGTCTTCTTGATCTTCTTCATATCCATACCCAGCTCCTTAGCGCGCTTGTAGGATTTGATGAGGAAGTAGACCGATTGCGCAAGCACCGCGGCAATTATGATGCCAACCAGCACAAACAGAATCGGATGATTTACACTGAATTCCATAGGTCCTCCTAGATTTTGTGATGTCTTATTGTACCCCGAAAGCCACTCTTTGTCAAGATAATATAAATTATTTTCTCATCGCGAGAAAAAAAGCAAAAAAATATTGAAATAATGCCATTATTATGCTATAATCTTAATTATTAACGAAAAAGTGACTGAATAGACCACTCTCAGGAAATAATATCAAGGAACGAGGTAAATATGAAAAGAGATCTTCTTAGAGAAATTTATGCCGATATGGCTGCTTACGATGGCAGACAGGTTACTATTGGCGGCTGGGTCAGAAACCTTCGCGACTCCAAGGCGTTTGGCTTTATTGACCTGAATGACGGCTCCTATTTTAAGAGCATCCAGGTCGTTTTTGAAAGAGAAAAGATAGATAATTATGACGAGATCGCAGGGCAGAATGTTGGCGCATCCCTGGTTGTTACCGGTAGAATTGTGCTTACCCCCGGCGCAAAGCAGCCTATGGAGCTTAAGGCGGAGAAGATAGAGGTTGAGGGAACATCTACTCCCGACTACCCCCTCCAGCCCAAGCGTCATACCGTGGAGTTCCTCCGCGAGCAGGCATACCTTCGCCCCCGTACCAATCTCTTCTCCGCGGTGTTCAGAGTGCGTAGCGAGGTTGCCTATGCAATACACTCCTTCTTCCACGAGCGCGGCTTTGTATATGTACACACTCCCATAGTTACCGGCTCTGACTGCGAGGGCGCGGGCGAGATGTTCCGCGTAACCACCCTTGACCTTGATAACCTTCCCCGTACCGAGGATGGCAAGGTCGACTTCTCCCAGGACTTCTTTGGCAAAAGCACCAACCTCACCGTTTCCGGTCAGCTCACTGGCGAGACCTATGCGATGGCATTTGGCACCATATATACCTTCGGCCCCACGTTCCGCGCGGAGAATTCCAACACCGCCCGTCATGCGGCTGAGTTCTGGATGATCGAGCCGGAGATCGCCTTTGCCGACCTCGATGATAACATCTGCCTCGCTTGGGATATGATCAAGTATATCATCAACCATGTTATGGACAACTGCGCGGCAGAGCTTGCCTTCTTTAACCAGTTTGTTGACAAGGGACTCCTCGAGCGCCTTACAACTCTGCGCAATGCCGACTATGCAAAGGTTACTTACACCGAGGCTATTGAGGTCCTTCTTAAGTCCAAGGCGGACTTCAAGTATCCCGTATATTGGGGCGTAGACCTCCAGACCGAGCACGAAAGATATCTCACCGAGCAGGTTTACAAGAAGCCCATATTCCTTGTCGACTACCCCAAGGATATCAAGGCATTCTATATGCGCCTTAACGACGATGGCAAGACCGTTGCCGCAATGGACCTCCTTGTTCCCGGTGTCGGCGAAATTATCGGTGGCTCCCAGCGTGAGGAGAGAATTGATATACTCACCGCAAGAATGGCGGAGCTTGGCCTGAAGGAGGAGGACTACTGGTGGTACATCCACCTCCGCAAGTACGGTGGCACCAAGCACGCAGGCTACGGCCTCGGCTTTGAGCGTATCATAATGTACCTCACCGGCGTCTCCAACATCCGCGATGTCCTTCCTTACCCCCGTACCGTAGGCAACGCAGAGTATTAATCAATCTACAAAAGGTGGTAGTTTGGACAAAGCTCCTAACCTTTCATGCCTAATAAAACAGGCTGCCCGAGTGCATTGCATCAGGACAGCCTGTTTTTGTTTTTGTAAATGTCCGTATTTATAGACGATTATATCTTTTCAATATAATTCGTGGTTTTATAGCCTTAATAAGTGTGCAATATATACAACGCGCTCCTTTTTTTCTTATTCAAAAGGGAGAATTTACCAAATCTTTTATAAACAACCTTGAACTATATGTTTTACCTATGATATAATTCAATTGGGCAAAAAATCAGCCCGTTCATAGTAATCAAATAACAAAAACAAAGAAAGAAAAAATGATTATGAAAGACAAAAGAAGCCTGTTAGCATTTTTCACCCGTAACAGAGTATGGACAAGAATCTTGTCCCTGCTCCTGTCCCTTGTTATGCTTTTTTATGTTATCCCGAGTGTAGTCTATGGCGAGATAGCCGAGGCTTTCTCGTCTATTGGTACAGAAAAACAAGAGCCTGTATCAGACGCGGAAAATGATCCTTCTTCCTTAACTTATGAAAAGGCGCTCTTTGAGGTAGAGGAGCTGCGCGAGGAAAGCGTAAAGCATTTCCATCTTGAGGATGGAAGCTATGTTGCAAGTCAATATGGCTACCCCGTGCATTATGAGAATGCGGATGGCGAGCTTGTGGATATAGACAACTCGCTCTATTCAAACGGTACAGCATTCTCTAACCCAAATGCAAGAATAAAATTCTCAAAGAAGATAAACGGAAGCGCATCGCTTTTCACTCTCCACGATGGGAATACCAAGCTTGAAATGTCGCTTGTTGGAGCGAACAAGGGCGTAGCCGGAGTAGTTACCAATGGCGTGGATAACGAGAGCGATACCGAGCTGCAAAAGATGATGAATCTTGAAAAGCTCTCGGCATCCATTCTTTATGAGAATGTCCTTGACGGAGTAGACCTTGAATACATAGCCTATTCTATGAATATCAAGGACAATATCATAGTTAAGGAGAAAAAGAACGAGTACACCTATTCCTTTGAGCTGAAGCTTAACAACCTGTGGGCGCGCCGCGAGTCAAACGGAGATATATCCATATTTGAGGGCAAGGGAGATGTCACCGACCCCTTGAAATACACTATCCCTGCGCCCGTGGTATATGATGCAAACGGCGAGTATGCCCCTGCGGATAAAGCACAATATTTTCTCACTCACAATAATGGCGGCAAGTATACACTTACTGTTATAGTAGATAGCGAATGGATGAACGCAGAGGAAAGAGCGTTTCCCGTGGTTGCGGATCCAGAGGTCGTAACAAAAGCGGCTGACGCAGTAGATGCTTGGATTTATCTCGATTATGGCGAAGCATACAAAAGAAACAGTTCTAACTACACCCTTTCGCAGTGTGAAAGAATTTACTGGATGAGTACGTTACCTGAGTTGCCTGAAGGTGTTTATGTTTCTTCGGCAATTTGGGATTTTGGGTATTCAAATTATACATCACAGGATGAAAATGTTAAAGCGTATAAGGTGACCTCATCTTGGGCTGAATATGAGCAGTTTTGCTATTATGACTATACAAATTCCAACATAGGAGCATATGATTCCGATGTGTTGGATATGGTCACTTTAAAGAATGGAACAAATTCCAGAGCGAGCTTAAATATCACTGAAGCCGTTAACGATTGGATTGCCGGAGATAATAATTATGGAATAATGCTTGCAGGATATAATTGCGACTGTGGTAGTCCTATATCTATATCCGGCAGTGCTAGTATAAATGCTCCGGAACTAAAAATTCAATATGTATTACAGACCGGAATTGAAAACTATTGGTCTTATTCTTCTCATAGCATAGGTAGTGTTGCAACAGGAAGAGTTAATCTAGCAACAGGCGATTTGTCACTTGTTATCCCCACCTTAACCTCCACGCCTGAATTATTCAAATACACTCCCACACTAATCTACAATTCTGCATTCTATGATACGGAAATAAACAGCTCTTCGACTAATTCACCATATGCTAGCTCAATTCTTCCTCGTGGATTCAAGCTTAACATTGAGGAGACGGTTGTGAAAAAAACATATGTCGACAGTGAAGGTTTAACAAAGATTTATTATATTTACTGTGATGCAGACGGCACAGAGCATGCTTTTTATGAATTCACACCGGAATTAAGCACTGAAGCAGAGCAGACTGAATACGAAAGCAAGTATTATGCTGACGAGGATGGACTTCAAAAGGTTTTGGAAATTAGAACCTATGAAAATGAGACAGATAACAAGCTCTTGATATATGACGATAGTAAGCAGGTATCTGAATTTACAAAAATTAATCAAAATTCCACTGAGGAAGGTGAAGCCTGGAAAATTAAAAGTATTTATGACATAAGCGGGAATATTATTAGATTTGTTTATAACCCAAGCAACGAGAATCAATTAACTAGTATATATTTGATTCCGGTTGTTGGAAACAGCGTTATAGAGCTATTGGGCTTTTATTATAACGCGCATGGTAAGCTTACCTACATCTTTGAGCCAAACGGACAGAAAGCAATAAAATTATTATACACCGATGATGGCATTAATGTTTTAGAAGTGGCAACGAAATATTTGTCACAAATACAATATTTGTATGTGGATTCTTCTGCAGAAATCGATTATGAAGATTGGGATGCTCATCTTGATGGAAGGCAAAATAATGATAACATACAAGCAATTGACTTAATGTATATTCGATATAAAACATCTTATCCAGACTCAGGACAAATTGATTTTGTAATGGATGCATTGGACAAAGAGCAATATACATACAGTTGGGGACTTTTTTCTCCGGCAATCAACCATCGCGTATCCTCGGTAAAGCAATCTGCAGTTAACGTAGAGGGGCAAACAACGGGGTTCTTTTACAGCACGCTTCACACCGAGGTTATAAGCTCGGGTGCAGATGATATTTATGATACCTCAGATGACTTAGTGACGAGATATGTCTTTGACGACAGAGGCCGAGCTATAAGCGTTTATTCACATTGCGTGAATGACATGACTATACTTGGTGCAAGTTATGGCGAATACGAAGAACAGGACATTGTAAAAAATAATTTGAAGGAACAGGCTGTATTAGGTGGCAATCCTGTTAACAAGTTTTACTATGGAACATGTAGTTTTCTGAATAGCGATTTATATCCGTATATTGGCAATGTAACATGTGTGGAAGGTCCGGGCTGCGAGGATGGAGATAAATGCTGGAAGTTTAACCCTACACCGGAGAACTCGGTAGCAAGGCTATATCACTGTGTTTACCTGCCAG
>JAFTRB010000199.1 GCA_017462445.1 Clostridia bacterium | reverse complement strand
TTGCCCGAGCCCGTAGCTCTGCCGGACTTAAGATAATCTATATAGGCTCGCCTCAAGGAGTTATCACCGGGAAGCCTATCCGGATTGCATTCGCGTGTCCCGAAAATGCGCCACAAATCCCTGCCGTCCTTGTCAAGAGCAAAGCTGATTATATCATAGCTCTTATAAAAGCGGTAAATATTCGAGCTTTGAGAAAGAAGATGCTCGTGCTCCGGAAACAGCAGCCAGGAATCGCAGACAAATGCGCAAGGCTCATCGCCTTCACCGAAGAAGAACCGCTTCGCCCTTTTATACGCATCAAAGCAAAGCTCATCGGTAAGTGGCTCACCATTAGCCGGAATATGTACATTTACTACCTTGCTTTCCTCGGTTAATATATGACCGTTTTTCTCATACCTCGCGCCAAAGGGGACAACCTCGAACTGAAGCCTACCAAGGCAGAAGCGGGTAAGGTTAAAGAAGCCTGCAAACCATAAGGGCGAGAAAAAACCAACCACACCGTAAACGCCTTTGCACTTCTTCATCTTATATCGCAGATCCTTGACCGTATCCTCAAAGATGCTTATCTCCAGTCCGCGCTGAATATATCTCTCCCGAAGGATTGGGGCCATGAAAATATATATCAAAAGCTCGGTGGTATAGGGATGTACGCTAATTATTTCGGCAACCCTGTCAGCCAGGCTGATTATTTTCTGATAGTCGCAGTTTTCATCCTCGGCATATAATGCAAGAGCCTCTTGCCAAAGAGAAAGCGCCTCTATATCCCCCTCGATTCCTTGATAGGTCGAAAGTAGGACTGCCATATCCTCCTCGACATAACCCTGTCCTTTGAGAAAATCGGCGAGATAGACCAAGCCACTTGTATTATTCATAACTATACCCTTACCCATTTTTTGTTGGTGGGATCTATGCAAATAAGCTTATAGCCGAGGTCGGTGTCAAAGACCTCCTGTCCGAGGCTTGGATAATAGGAAAGTCTTTCCTCGGTGCTGCAAACTGCCCTGTGACACATATTCTGTGTGCGGAAGCCAAGCCCCGAGCCGTCCTCCTCCCAAAGATGGAAGGCGACCTCGTTTGTATGACACCAGGCGGGCTGAGCGGTAAATTCAATCCTGCCGCAAAACCTCCCGGGTACAATCTCACGCATACAGTCTCCAAGCACCCCTCGGGGAGTTTGAATTGCTATTCTCTCTATGTTGAAGGCTATCATTGTAACCTCCTGACCGCCGTGGAGTCTGCCGCCCTCACCGTCATCGTCACCGCAATCACCAAAGAGGGGCAGATTAACATTTCTTTCATCACAGCAATTCAAGAGAAGTATCGGATGATTTGAGCCACAGTGTGTTTCGTAATTGCCAAAGGTGAAGCCGTAGAAATTCATTATAGTAGCGCAATTATTAAGCACCACATGCTCTCCACCAACCTGTATGCCCTCGTAAAAGCCTGATGCAGATACATTCTCATAGCTTGAAAAGCCGTGATTGCTTCCGTCGGTCATAGTCAAGCCTATGCAACCCATATTGGCAACAGGCGGAGGATTGCCAAGTCCAGCCTTCATATCAACATAGGATACAAGCCCAACATTTTTAAGTTCAGGTCTGTCACACCGCCTTAAATCAATGCACCTGACCGGATGACGGTTATTGGAAAGCCCAATAGAGATGTTCTCAATGCGCACCGTTGAGCCGCTGCCAATGCCCCTGTCGCACCACTCGGTACGAATAACATCAACCTGTTCCTCGGTGACAGTATTCAGCGCCTCCTCGCTGACATAAAAACGCACGCCGGTTTTATTGTTGTAGGAAAATGTCTCACCCTCAATGCGCACCTCCGTGCCGTTTCTCGGAATACAGATAGCCGCGAGAGGACCTCCGTCACCAAAATCCTGAAAGCTGTCGATATAGTAACAGCCGGTATACAGCATCAGCCTTCTTCCCTGTTTAACGCAAGCCTCGATAGCCTGCCCGATTACTATTTCATCATTCCCACCCGAGCAAATATAGTCCGCAGCCCTATCCGAGCCCGAGGGAGCAACCGT
>JAFTRB010000198.1 GCA_017462445.1 Clostridia bacterium | reverse complement strand
AGTACAAGCTCGCCCAGCGCAGGATGATTTGGTCCTGCAAAATATTTACTATCGTCTACAAGATTATCACTTGAACATAGACCTACCCTGATAACCTTTACTCCCTTACGGAGAAAATAACTATAAACCGCGCAGCTTCGTTCAATAGCATCATCAAGAGATAACGGTGTATAAATGGCGCTTTTTGCCATTTTACATAGCTCGGTATCCTGAAAAACAACTGTGGGATATATTCTTGCATACTCCGCGCCAACAGATGCAATAAACTCTGCCGTTTCAAGCTCGCTCTCGAGGCTTGAACCGGGTAAGCCTATCATCATCTGACCTACAAGCGAAAATTTATTGTCAACAAGCAATCTGCAGGCCCGTTCCTCATCTATACGGTTATGTCCTCTTTTTGACAGAGCAAGAACCGAGTCAGAGGAGCTTTGAAGTCCAAGTTCAACTGTATTTACAGAATATTCTCTTAAAAGATTTATTATTTCTTCGTTTATATAGTCGGGCCTGGTAGAGCATCTTACGCTTCGTACAAAGCCTTTATCAACATATTCCTTTGCTATAGTGAGAAGATCAACCATCAGTCCTCTGTCAATCCCGGTAAAGGATCCTCCAAAGAAGGCAATTTCGCATTCATCATCAGGACTTACCGTAGACAAAACCGACTCAATTTCTGCGCGTATGCTGTCAGCCCGAAAAGCATCTCTGCCGCAAATCGTTCGTTGATTGCAAAAGACACATTGGTTAGGGCAACCAAGGTGCGGAATGAAAATCGGTATATTTACGTGTCTACTCATTATCCAATATACCGAAGAGCGTAAGTGCCTCTTTTGCCGCATTCATCTCTGCGTTTCTTTTTGTAGAGCCTCGCCCCTCTCCCACCTTATTATTATTTATAAAAGCAGTTGCGGTAAACTCCTTATCATGCTCAGGTCCGGCCTCGCTGTACCGGTACTCCAGAACCGAGCCGGTATTTTTTTCGACAAACTGCTGAAGAAGAGTTTTATAATCAGTGCTTCCGCCCTTTGCCACTCGCTCAATAATCCCACCAAATAAAGATAGTATAACGGCGGTATATTGAAGCCCGTTTCTATTTTCTCTGTCATCGGTATATACAGCAGCTATAACAGCCTCAAGGGTATTTGCAAGGATCTTTGGATTTTTCCTAAGGCCAATCCCCTCCTCGGAGTAGCCGATATTTATATAATCACCAAGAGATATAGAAAGCGCAAGCTCGGCAAGAGTAGCCTCACAAACAAGACGCTGACGCATCCTTGTCAGCATTCCCTCCCCCTGCTTACGGTATTTATCGAAGAGCTGCTCTGAAATAACTATTTGTAATACGGCATCGCCGAGGAACTCAAGCAATTCATTAGACTCGATACGAATTCCCTTGGCTCTCAACTCGTTGGTATAGGAGGAATGCGTTAAAGCAGACTCAAGAAGCTTAATATCAACAAACTCATAACCGAGTCGCTCCGCGAGAGCAAATATATTCTTACCAATAGCCAAGCGCAATCCTCCCTTCAATGAAATTACTGTCCTTCTACTTCATCTCCGATACCCGAAATTTCTCTGTCGGCATCGTCCAGCATTTTCTTTTCGTCATAATCTCTGGCAAAAGCGATAATATCGTCTATAATACCTGTCTGCACATAGTGAATGGCCTGTCTTACAGCGTTCTTGATTGCATTCGCATCAGATGAACCGTGGGCTTTTATTACAGGCCTTAAAATACCAAGAAGAGGGGCGCCACCATGCTCAGAAGCATCAAACTTCTTCTTCATCTCCTTGATTTTTCCCTTAAGAGTCAGAGCAGAAACTGAGGTAAGAATGTTTGAGGTTATTACCTCTTTAAGCGTTTTCATAAGGAACTTACCCATTCCCTCAACCGTCTTCAGGAAGATGTTTCCGGAGAAGCCGTCTGTCACCAAAACATCGCAGACATCGAAGGGTACCTCCTTGCCCTCAACATTGCCGACAAACTCCAGCCCGCTTTCGCTGAGCATTTGATAGGATTCAATCTGCAGGGCGTTTCCCTTATTATATTCAGCTCCGTTGTTTAGCTGACCGATTCTTGGGCGGTCTATGCCGTATATTTTCTCCATATACTTTGCGCCCATAAACGCAAACTGACAAATGTTGTCCGAGCTAACCGTAAGATTTGCACCGGAATCCATAAGCAATACGGGAGTGGAGAGTGGTAAAACCGATGCAATTGCTGCGCGGTTTATTCCGGGTATACGACGGCAGATTATAGTAGCGCCTGTTATAAGAGCGCCGGTATTTCCTGCGCTAACAAAGGCATCTACCTCGCCGTTATGCAGAGACTTAAGCCCAACACTCATAGAGGAATCACGCTTTCCCTTTACAACAGCAAGAGGGCTATCCTCCATAGTTATAACGCCGGGAGCGCTGATTATCTCTATTCCCTTAAGATCGATATCATTTGTAACCGCGATGTTGGAAATGATATTTTCATCTCCAACAAGCACAATAGTATGTTCTGTGTATTCATGAGCAGCCATTGCCGCTCCCTTAATTATTTCGAGTGGAGCATTGTCGCCACTCATTGCATCAACCAATATTCTCATTATTTATCAAGAAAGCAAGTTCTCTGCGTATAGTCTCGAGCGAACGCTCGGCATATGCCTCATTTCTTGCCCTCTTTCCTCCTTTGATTTTCTTTTCAAGGGGTGCAATTATTCCAAAATTTGCGTTCATTGGCTGGAATGAGGAGGAAATACCTCCCTCACTGATATATTTTGCAAGCGCTCCAAGCTCGGTCATCGGAGAGAAGATAAGCTCAGGCTCTCCTTTAGCCTTCAAAGCGGCATTGATACCTGCAACAAATCCTGATGAAGCGGACTCAACATAGCCCTCAACACCGGTCATTTGACCTGCAAAATACAGTCTTGGACGGCTTATAACCGCATATGTAGCATCTAAAAATCCCGGAGAATTAAGATATGTGTTTCTGTGCATCACGCCGTATCTGAAGAACTCGGCATTCTCAAGCCCGGGAATTAATCCAAACACTCTTTTCTGCTCGCCGAAGGTGAGATGAGTCTGGAATCCTACAATATTATACATAGTGCCTTCCCTGTTCTCACGGCGAAGCTGAACTGTAGCAAAAGCATCCTCACCCGTATCGGGTACAGGAAGGCCGACAGGCTTCATAGGTCCAAAGCGCAGCGTATCATAGCCCCGTGATGCCATAACCTCAACAGGCATACAGCCCTCAAACACGGTAAGATCCTCCTGTGCCAGAGAGTCGAAGCTCTTAAGGCTGGCAACCTCTGCGCTAATAAGAGCATTATAGAAAGCATCATACTCCTCTCTCGTCAGAGGGCAGTTAAGATAATCTTCGGGATCACCCTTACCATATCTGGATGCAAAAAATGCGCGTGACATATTAACCGATGAAAAATCGACAATAGGAGCTGCGGCATCAAAGAAATGAAGCTCATTTCCTCCCGTAAGCTTTGCTATGCTTTCAGCCATCGCATCAGATGTCAATGGACCGGTTGCTACTATTGTAATTTTATCACTCTCGAGGCTTGTAACCTCCTCGGAGATAACTGTAATCAGTGGATGCTCTTTGATCTTTTGTGTTATATAAGCGCTAAAATCATCCCTGTTTACAGCCAGCGCGCTACCTGCCGGAACAGCAGTAGCATAAGCCGCCTCAATAATAAGCGAGCCGCAAATACGCATCTCCTCTTTGAGAAGACCGACCGCATTGTTTATTTGATTAGACCTGAGGGAATTTGAGCAAACAAGCTCGGCAAAGCCTTCCTTGTGATGAGCCGGGCTCATCTTGTCAGGCTTCATCTCATACAGTTCAACAGGAACGCCAAGCCTGGCTGCCTGCCAGGCAGCCTCACAGCCCGCAAGTCCTGCTCCGATTATTCTAATAGACTCAGCCATCACTCAATTACCGTCATTTCTTCATCTCTTTTGTAGCCGCAGGAGCCGTTCTTGCATACAACGCTCTTGCGAGTCTTTCTGTAGAATAGCATTCCTCCACAATCGGGACATTTCTCGCTAAGCGGCATATCCCAGGAAGAAAAATCACAATCGGGATAGCTTTCGCAGCTATAAAAGACCATTTTACCCTTGCCGTGTCGCGCCAAAATTTTTGATGAGCAAAGCGGGCAAGGAACATCTAAAGAAACGATCTTTTGTTTTGTAAATCTACAGGTTGGGTAATTTATACAAGCGTAAAATGTGCCATACCGACCGTTACGAATGACCATCTCTCCGCCGCATTCGTCGCACTTAAAGCCTGCAAGCTCATACTGGACAGGCTCGCTGGACTGTATATTACCAGCCTTGTCAATAGCCTTCGTATTTTTACAGGTCGGGAAATTAGGACAGGCAAGGAACTTGCCAAATCGCCCCTCTTTATAGACCATCCTGGCGCCGCACTTATCGCACAGCACATCGCTCTCATCCTGAGGAAGGTTAACCCTCTCCTTGCCCTCGCTGGCACGATTTGCCGCTTCAAGCTCTGCAGCAAACTCGGTGTAGAAGCCTGAAATTACCCCTTCAATGGTTCTCTCACCGTTTTCTATGGAATCAAGCTCGCTCTCCATGTTAGCGGTAAATTCATAGTCGATAATTCTTGGGAAATGCTCTTTCATAAAGTTTGTGGTAATCTCGCCAAGCGGAGTTGCCACAAGCATCTTACCGTCCCTCTTCACATATTGTCTGGAGGTTATAATCGATATAATAGGCGCATAGGTAGACGGTCTGCCAATGCCGTTTTCCTCCAGGAACTTGATAAGCGATGCCTCGGTATACCGTGCAGGAGGCTCTGTAAAATGCTGCGCACCTTCCACGCTTTCAAGCGCAAGAGTTTGCCCCTCAATTACATTTGGAAGGCTTGACATATTTAGTCCGTCGCTATCCCTACCTTCCTCATCAAGCATATCATCCTGATACAGATTGAGGAAGCCACGCGATTTAATAATATATCCACCGGTCTTGAAGAGATAGCCTGAGTTCTCAACCTCAACAGTAACAGTATCAAGCACCGCATATTGCATCTGGCTAGCAAGAAATCTCTCCCAAATAAGTCTGTATAGGCGGTACTGATCGGTAGACAAAAGCTTTCTTATGGATTTAGGCGATATAGAAACATTTGATGGACGGATTGCCTCATGAGCATCCTGAGAATTGGAATTACTTCTATAATTGCGCGGAGCATCAGGAAGACAGTCCTCACCAAAATTCTCTTTTATGTAATCTCTTGCAGCATCCTGGGCTGTGCTTGCTATGCGAAGCGAATCGGTACGCATATAGGTAATAAGACCCTGAACGCCACCGAACTCCGAGCCAAGGTTAAGACCGTCATACAGCTCCTGGGCAATTTTCATGGTCTTTTGCGACTGGAAGCCCAGCCTTTTTGACGCCTCCTGCTGCAAGGTTGATGTAGTAAACGGCGGAGCAGGCATTCTGTGCTTTTCAAAATGCTTGACAGAGCTGACTCTGAAACAGCCTGTTTTGAGCTTGGAAATAATTCGCTCAGCTTCCTCTGAATTATCTATGTGCAATCTGCCTTCATTATCCGAAACAAGCTTAACTGTAATCGGAATATCCTCGTTATCCAAGAGAGAGGCCTCTACGGTCCAATATTCGTGCGGAACAAAGGCGCGTATCTCCTCCTCCCTTTCGGCAATAATTCTTGCTGCTACGGACTGTACTCTTCCTCCCGAAAGACCGCTTTTAACACTCTTCCAAAGCAGCTCACTCAGATTAAAGCCAACCAGCCTATCAAGTATTCTTCTGGCCTGCTGGGAGTTTACCAAATCGATATTTATCGGTCTGGGGTTCTTTATTGCATCTTTAACTGCAGCCTTTGTAATCTCGTTAAAGGTTATTCTACAGGCCGCCCCCTCAGGAATGCCAAGCTGAGAAGCTATATGCCAGGAAATTGCCTCTCCCTCGCGGTCAGGGTCGGTCGCGAGAAAAACGCGGGTGGCATTCTTTGCCTCTCTTCTCAGTTCCTTGATAACATCACCCTTACCACGAATATTGATGTAGTGAGGTGTAAAGCCGTTCTCCACATCAATTCCAAGGGTGCTTTTGGGAAGATCACGTATATGCCCCTTGGAGGCTATCACGCGATAGTTAGAGCCAAGATAGCTCTTTATAGTAGTCGCCTTTGCAGGAGACTCAACAATAACTAAATAAGACATTTATATCAAGCGGCGTATGCCGCACCTTTCATCGTAAATTGCGTTTTACCTTATCACCCGGGAGAAGAATGACAAAGTTCATCATCTGTAGCTTAAGCAAAAGCTTCATAACCCGCTTGATATCGTACTTCTCGCTTACCAACGATTCGATTGTACACTCTTCCTCAACCGGTATAGCCTTATAAATCGTCATCTGATCGACATCAAAGCCGGGAAGGCTTGTCCCTTCCACACTCTTCTGCTTATCCTCGGCGGGCATTGGCTGAGATTTCACCTGTACTTCCTCTGTAGCCTTATGCGTTTCGCCGTCTTTTCTTGTTCTTCTTTTAGGTGTAGGCTTAAAGATTTCATCATCCACGGCAACACAGCTCACCGAATATCTTGTAAGCGCCTCAACCATATCAACAGGAGCTCTCTCGGTTAGCTTAACAGGATTCAATAGACCTACCGAGCGGAACTCAAAATCTCGGACAATATCCTCCGCGCCCGTGCATAATTTTGCGCCTTCTTTTATCAGGAGCAGTGATGCCTGCGCGCCCTCGGAGTTAACATTTCCCGGGAATGCGTAAACCGCTCTCTCCTGCTTCATAGCGTGTCTGGCAGTTATTAAAGAGCCACTCTTCTCGCCTCCTTCAACGACAACGGTTGCCGATGAAATTCCGCTAATGAGCCTGTTTCTTCTCGGAAAATTAAATCTGTTTGGAGGAGTCGACGGAGGATACTCCGTGAATATACAGCCTCGCTTGACAATCTCTCGCGCGAGTGTAAGATGAGCCTCGGGATAACAGATATCTATACCGCAGCCCAGGAATACAACAACAGTACCTCCCGCTGCCAATGCGCCCGAAAGAGCAACTCCATCAATTCCAACTGCCATTCCGGAAGCAACAACCGCGCCGGCTCTTGCCATGTCGTAGCCAAGCATGAAGGCATTTTTTCTGCCGTATGTAGATAGCTTGCGCGTTCCAACTATCGAACAGGTAAAAAGCTTGTCAAAGTTTGGAACATTGCCTCTGTAATAAAGCAGCACCGGCGGAGTTGAAATCATACGCAGATGGTTGGGAAATCGCTCATCTCTGTATGTAAGAATACCTACGCCACGCTCTTTACAAAAGGCGTAAATCTCCTTCGCCCTTGTCAAATCCTTCAGGTACAGAGCGCTGCAATCACTGGTTTTGGGATTTATCGAGGCGCGTAGCTCCCTGTCTGAAGCATTGTATACCTCCTCCGCGGTGTCAAAGCACTGCATTAAATCCCGAAATGTACAGGTGTCGGGTGTACAGGCAAGTGAAAGCCAAATCCAATAAACAAGCTCGTTCATAAAACCTATCCTTTACATTGCTCCCACATAAAGACTGCCGCCGCAACCGACGCGTTAAGTGACTCGGTGCTTGGGCTTATGGGAATATAAATTCCACCGTTTGTAAGAGCAGAAATATCATCAGGAATGCCATGCCCCTCGTTTCCTATTATAACAATATCGTTTTTACCAAGTCCGACCTCGTCAAGAGGAAGAGAATGCTCTCTTAGCTCGGCAGCAAAAACTCGTCTGCCAGATGCCCTGGCAGCAGATATGAACGAAGGTATATCGCATACGGTAGCCTTAATTTTGAAGAGACTACCCATAGCGCTCCTTATGGTCTTGGGATTGTAGATATCAGCGCAGTCCGGGCTAAGAACAATATGCTCAACTCCAAAGGCAACAGCGCTACGGATTACAGAGCCAAGATTAGAGGGATCGCGAAGCGAGCATAACAAAAGCGCTCTCTCGTCCTTCTCTAAGAAAAACTCTTCCTTATATATTATATACTTATTAGAGAAAAAGTCAAGATATTTTATTACTGTTATGACGCCCTGAGGTGCTTTTTCGGTAGAAATTTTATCAAAAACCGAATCATCGACCAGTGTTATACGCACAGAGCTGTGCTTATCCGACTCCAGCCTATCTCCAAGTATAGAAAAAATCTGCTCGCTTTTGGAAGCTGAAATATATAAACCGATAACAGGCAAGCCTCCGTCAAGAGCCTCCAGGCACAGCTTTACCCCCTCTGCTACAAAGGCGTGATTCTCCGCCCTGCCCTTCTTTTCAAGCAGAGAGGCTACCTGCTTAATTCCTGCATTTGCCCTGCTTGTAATTATTTCCTTACCAATAATCATACAAACTCCTAAAATACTAAAAATCCCGCTTAACCCATAGGAAAAGCGGGATTGAAAATTACTTAGCCAATGCAGCCTTTGCGCTCTCGCAAATGGTAGCGAAAGCAGCCTTGTCGCTAACTGCAATCTCTGCAAGCATCTTGCGGTTGAGAGCAATGCCTGCAACCTTAAGACCGTGCATAAGAGTGGAATAATTCATGCCGCAAACTGCAGCCTGTGCGCTGATTCTGGTGATCCAGAGTCTGCGGAAATCTCTCTTCTTCTGCTTACGACCTGCAAAAGCATAGTTACCGCTCTTAAGAACGGCCTGCTTAGCCATCTTGAAGTGGGTAGACTTTGCTCCCCAGTAACCCTTAGCAGCCTTAAGAATATTCTTTCTTCTCTTGCGCGTCATCAAAGCGCCCTTAATTCTTGCCATTTTATCTTATCCTCCAAATTTTTCGTTTTTCCCGATTACTTCTGAATCAGGGTTCTATAAGTGGGTGCGAAGCACTCGCTAAGGATCGCGCCCTTGCGCAGTCCTCTCTTACGATTGGAGGTCTTGATGCAAAGGTTGTGGCGATGGTTGTTGTGGTTCATCTTAATCT
>JAFTRB010000022.1 GCA_017462445.1 Clostridia bacterium | reverse complement strand
TTATAACCTCCTCGTCAAGATAGGGAGAGGAGGGGAGATAGGGCCTTGTGGCATCGTGATTGCGAAGTTCACGGCGGATCGTGTCACGGGTTAGTCGGTTCAGGTTGGGGTTCAGGAAGGCGGGAGGCTGGTCAGCCCCGCGGTTTTCCTCCCAGTACGGTACGACAAAGACGTCGCACTCGTTGTCGCCCGCCCAGACGGCAAGCGAGGGGTGCTGTCTTTTCTCCTTGACGATCTGCTGTACCTCTTTAGCCATAAGACGGACGATCCTCTCGTCATCGGGGTAGTGGCCACAGGCAAGCGAGAAGTCCTGCCAGATCAAAATGCCGCGCTCGTCACAGTAATCGTACAGCACATCGGAGGGGTAGACATTACCTCCCCAGCAGCGTATCATATTACAGCCTGCCTCGTCTGCCAGGCGAATATCACGCAGGGTGTAATCGTCCTGCCTGGAGGGCAGGGCATCGGTGGGAACCCAGTTCGTTCCCATAGCAAAAATGCGCTTGCCGTTTACGATGAAGCAGAAGTCGCCGTCATCGCCCGAGCAGGAGGTGCGCTTAAGCCAGAGGTAGCGGATGCCAAGGCGGTAGGTCACTCTGTCGACAGGCTCGCCACGGAAGAGCAGGGTAATCGTCACATCGTACATATTCTGCTCGCCGTAGTTCTTCGGCCACCAAAGCCTCGGGCTTTCTATTTTTGTTTTGAAGCGACAGGAGGCATTGTAGGGAGTCTCCTCGGTGCGGAAGGAGCTGTCAGCCGAGACACCCTCAATTATCACACGATAGTCGGTGATGAAGTCCTCCTCCGTCTCAATTTTCAGCGTGGTAATAAGGGTTGCTCTCTTGTGGTCTTCGCTCAAATCGGCGGTATAGGTGTAGGGGTCGACAATTCTTGCCTTGGGGAGGTATTCGAGCGAAACCGGCTTCCAGAGTCCGCCTGAAACGATCCTCGGCATAATATCCCAGCCGAACATATACCCGGGCTTGCGGAGCTGGATAGCATCCTGGTTATATTTAAGACCGAAGCACATAGAGGGGATTTCAAACTGTCTTGCATAGATGGTGGCGGGGAGGATATGCACCATAAGCTCGTGGCTGCCCTCGGCAAGCTCGGCAAGCGGAAAGCGGTGGGAGTGGAGCATATTTTCAACAAAGCCTATCTCATGCCCGTCAAGGTAGATATGCGCCGCCGTGTCCACACCCTCAAAGAGCAGGAAGCAGTCACAGCCATCAATTTTCTTATAGACAAAATCGGTGTAGTAAAAGAGGTGAAGGTTTTCATATTTCTGGGTTTCGTAGCTACCCGTGCCAAAATAAATGTCGGGCAGAAGCCCCTCCCTCATCAGGTCAAGCTCGATATTTCCCGGCACGGTTGCCTCTCTGGTGTAAATGGCGCTCTCTTCAAGGTCGGAGGCTCTGCGAATAGAGATGCCCCTCGCCTTAAGCTCTCGGTTTGCAAGCCAGCCAACGCGCCAGCCCTCAATTTTAATGCTTGTTTTCATTTTTGTCCTCCTTTTATTAAAGAGTTATTAAAGAGCTATACAGCTCCATTATAAGGCTGAAAGGCCTCCTCATCAACCTAATATCTAATAACTATCTATTAAAATTAAAGATTTTGTTGACAATTCTTTGTTTTAGGGATATCATATAGGCAGAAGAAAGCGAGGGGTGACTATGAGCGGGCAGCTATTGACAAGGCAAAAGGGAATAGGCGAGGGCAGGAGTCTCTCGGTGAGCGAGAGGGAGATATTCTCCTTCCCCCTGCATACTCACGGCTATTGTGAGATCGAGCTTATCCTCTTTGGCGAGGGTAGCCAGGAGATAGGAGGGAAGGTGATCCCGCTTAAGAGGGGGAGCGTGTCAATTTTAACGCCCACGGATTGCCACTCGGTGGAGTCGAAGGAGGGGCTTACCATTCTCAACATCTCCTTTGCCGAGGAGCTTGTTCCAAAGCCACTGCGCGAGAGGCTATACAGCCTTGCCTCCTTTGTCGGCACGCTTGACGAGGGGGAACTTTCAAGGCTTGTAAAGCTCGGTGAGCTTCTTGCCCTGGAGGGCGATGATTTAACACGGGTAGGCTGTCTTTTGGAGTATCTGCTTATGCTCTTCCCGAAAAAGGAGGACGGTGGGTGCTGTGATGCAT
The DNA here is from genome assembly GCA_017462445.1 of Clostridia bacterium. The sequence goes on along the minus strand of JAFTRB010000022.1, from coordinate 566 downwards.
GCGAAGCGGCAAGGCTCTATGCCGATACCCATTTCAGGGAAAGCCTGACGGTTGCCGACGGCGCGCGGGTCGCCTGTCTTTCCAGTGTCTATTTTGTCTCGCTCTTCAAAAAAAGAATGGGTATCTCCTTTGGCGCATACCTGTCAAAAAAGCGGCTCGCCTTTGCCAAGGCTCTGCTTGAGGGCGGTGTCGGCGTGGCTGACGCCTGCTTTGAGTCCGGCTTTGGCTCGGTGTCAAACTTCACCGCCGCCTTCCACCGCGAGTACGGCATTCCACCAAGCGCGGCGAGGGGCGCTAACTCAAGAGATCAGAGATAATGTTTGTCGGTGATATCGACTACTCAAATAAAAAATGCTGAAATGATTAGGATATTAAGGAGAGATTTATGAAATACAGGTATCAAATGCACACTCACACAAGCCCGACGAGCAAATGCTCGCATATGACGCCCGCTGAGCTTTGCGAGGCCCTCCACAGGGAGGGCTATTCCGGCTGTGTTATAACAAACCACGTCTTCCACGGCAACACGGGTGTAAGCCGTGAGCTACCCTGGGAGGAATTCGTCT
>JAFTRB010000197.1 GCA_017462445.1 Clostridia bacterium | reverse complement strand
TGACGATCCATTTTGCCCTTCTGCCTTCATCGGTCAAAAGACCAAAGCAGGGTACATATCCCAGTATGGAGCCCATAAGGTCGATTATTCCCGAGTTACGGTTGCATCTTGCGCCGATTACCGAGTTGGCGTAGACAACCGCGCTGGACTCCGCCCAGGAGAGAACATCTCCGAATTTGGGCTTGTTGCCCACCTCGTCCATATAGCAGGCGCAGGTGAAGGCATCATCCGAGAGAAGTCCGAGCTTTTTAAGCTGCTCCTCATAGAAGTCCTGCTTTGTATACATAAAGAAATTAAATACAAGCTTCTGCAAAAGATTTGCAGGAACATTTTTATCAAGCGGACGGGGGTCAACCGAGAACTGCTGCTGAGATGCTACGCCCTCGGCAAGCAGCTTGTCCATTAAATCATATACCGGGCTCATAACCTTCAGACCGAAGGAGGTTACAAGATGATTATACTTAGATGTAACGGGGACCATTTTCTCCGCGCCAAAGATCTCGCCATATCTGACAAGGGTCTGCATGACCTTTGCCATGGTTTCGCCCCTCGAGCCATCGAGTATGGCCTGCTGTTCCTCTGTCAATATCATTGACATAACAATTCTCCTTTTCTTTCTTTTGGCTTTCGCCTTTTGTATTATAGCATATTTCGGCATAGGTATCAACCACATTTTTAATTTTTTATATAGACTTTTCCGCGCTTGTGTGGTAGAATATAGGCAGGAAAGGATGCGTAATATGAAGATTATTGCAAAAATATATACAGATTTCAAGGAGAAATTTGGCATTCCCAGGCAGAGCGGAATTGTGGGCACTGTCGGGCGAATCGTCTTTGAGCCGGAGTACCGCAGAGACGAGGCGACAAGAGGAATTGATGGCTACTCACATCTATGGCTGATCTGGTGCTTCTCGGAGGCAGAGCGCGAGGAATGGTCTCCGACAGTGCGCCCACCAAGGCTTGGCGGAAACAAAAGAATAGGCGTTTTTGCAACACGGTCCCCCTTCAGACCTAATCCCATCGGGCTTTCCTCGGTGCGCCTTCTCGGTATAGAGAGGCTCGAGGGCCTTGGTCTTACCCTCCTGGTTTCGGGCGCTGACATTCTTGACGGAACACCGATATATGACATCAAGCCCTATCTCGCATACACGGATAGCCACCCCGATGCTATCGGTGGCTTTGCCGACGGAGTGCGCGAATACGAGGTAGAGGTCAGAATGAGCGATGAGCTTGCGAATATTCTTTCCAAGGAGGAAAGGGAGACGATAACCGAGCTGCTTCGTCAGGACCCTCGCCCCTCCTACAAGGGAGAGTGCGACAGAGAGTACGGAATGGTATACGGCAGGTGGGAGGTCTTCTTCACCGCCGAGGGGGATGCTATCAGAGTGACAAGGATAGAGAGTAAGGGCTCAAATTTATCGGGGAGGTGTTAGCTTGACTGTTAATAATGCCGTAGCAAAATGAGTATCAAAGCTGCTCCTTGAAAAGGGTATGTCGCAATATCGCTTGGAGCAGGAATCGGGTATACAGCACGGAAGCATGCAATGTATTATGAATGGGCGGAATAAAACCGTAACCTTAAGCACAGTGATTATGCTGGCAAAGGGCTTTGGCATCTCGCTCACCGAATTTTTGAACGATGATGTTTTTTCTGCTGAAAATTTAGATATAGAGTAATAGGGGCTGAGTCATTAAGAATACCGATAAAACGGAATAAAAAGCGAAGGTTAAATGCAAAAATCTGTATTCTTAGTGCGAAGCGCCTTTCGGGGCTAGCTTGATTTAGAGCAGAAAGCGACGTTTACGACCAACAGGCGTATATGCATACGTCGGCGGAAG
>JAFTRB010000196.1 GCA_017462445.1 Clostridia bacterium | reverse complement strand
TATCCGAGAGATTCTCGTCATCAGCTTGATCAAGCAGACAGAGCGAGGCAAGAATCATACCCGAGCAGCAAACGGCAACCCAGTTGTTGGTCTTGGTCTGGTAATCGTTACCGCCTGTTCCAACTATTGGGCTCAGGAACTCGGTGGGAAGTCTTCTTGCCGAGTTTGTTCCCTCGAAAACAGCCTTTTCATAGATAGGCTCATAAATTCTGTTGATATCAAAGCGCGCGTAGGTGCGACCGGTCGCCTTTAGATAATTGTCAACGATGGACATATCAAAGTCCGCCTCACCGTCGCCGTCTATATCATCCGTACCGTTATAAACCGCCATAATAGCGTCATAGCACCAGTCATAGAAGTAGGCAATGGGAGCAACGCCGTCCGCAAGGTTAAGGAAGTGACCGGGGCCCCAGTGCGTCCACTCCGCAAGCTCAAGCACAATATCAAAGCCGTAGATTACATACTTGATATTATGGGTAAGCTGCCAGCCCATCGCCAGATTCTGAAGATACTGGGAGCGGTTGGAAAGCGCGCTTCGTCCGCCCTCCGGGTCATAGCCGTAGGAATCCTGGTAGGGCATCTCCAGGCCGTAGCCTACATAGTTGTCAAAGTTCTCAAACTGCTCCTTGTCACTCATAAGACCGATGTAATCGTTCCACTCTTTATCGTACACATTGAAGGTGAGATCTGTGGGAAGACTTCTTCGGTTCTGTACAAGCACCTTTGTGGCAGGGTCAAAGCTACCGCTTTCATCGGCGGTAACAAGATAAACTGCAGTACCGTCAACGCCGGTAATCTCTCCCGTTCCCTCGTCGATATAGAGATTATTAACAATTCCGTCGTTTTCATTAAAGAAGCGATATTTCTGATAGTAAACGGTGGCACCGTTTTCATTAACCTCGCTGTTGGCCTCTACACGGACATAGCTGTGACTCCACTTGGAATATCTGCTCAGGTCACGGGTGGCGCTGTTAACCATTCTTGTGAGATAGGTATAGAGGTTGGGGTCATAGGTCCCCTCCTCCGCCTCGTTGTTGTAGATGGAGTAAAGCCAGTCGAACTCCTCCTGATTTGCAAGCAGATAGGGGTGGTCGAAGCCGTTTGTATTCTCCCTGACATCCTCAAGCACCTGCTCGGGGGTTACGTAATCAAATACGAACTCCTTCATCATCTCGACCATAAAATCGAGATCCTTACTTCTATCCACCACGTTCTCCCTGGTTGTGATGGCGATAAAGCCCATCTCGTCATAATCGGCATACCAGCCGGGGATAACTGTTGCAAGATCCCTGTAATCTATATAGAGAATACCGTTATAATAACCGGGCGCGTTGTTAAGCTGAACCCGCTCGCCATCAACCGTTGCGCTCTTGCCACCGATGGTGATATAGGAAGCAGATGTGCCTGTGGAGATATCCAGGAACACACCGTCCTTGTGTATGTAGTAGGGGTAATCTATATGCTCAAGAATTGGCATAAGAGGGATAAACGCGCTTCCGTCAACTCTTATAGGAGCGCCACAGGCGTTGCCGTTTTCATCGGTGAGAATAGGCGTTCTTTCCTTGTTCGCCCTCATATAATTGACATCAACCTTCATAGCAAGACCCTCGTTGAGGAAATCAAGGGTACTTTTTCCTCCTCCGACAGAGCCACCGCCAAGGATATTCTCGGTCTTTGCAGCGTTTATGTTGACATTCGAGCCATAGCCCATCTCGGGAGTAGCAAGACCGTATGTATTTGCGCCGGTGTATGCAACAAGGTTATCCAGACAAACAGAGCTTCCGTAATCCGAGGCAGGTATTCCGCTTGCAACCTGGAAGCGGTAGTAGTTTACGCCCTTCGGCCCCTTCTTTGTTCTGCCGTCCTCGTCAAGCTGGCTAGACTCCTTGCCATACAGCTCAATAGTGCTGATAAGCTCAAGCTCGCCGGTTCTCTTATACTCCTCGGTGGGAGCAAAGTAGATCCTACACTCGAAGTAGCCGTTATCATCCTTATACTTGGGGTTACCCTCCTCGTCATATACCTGATTGCCATTCTCGTCAAGCTCGGGGAAGGTGGAATAGGTGTAGTCCATTACAATGGCGATATGCACCCATTCGTCAGAGAGCGTGCATACAGGCTCTGCCTGCATTTTATCGGTGCGGTCATCGTAATCCTCCAGCACATAAAGCTTACCGTTTTCAATGCTCAGAAGTCCGGGATTTTCACGCTCGAGGTGTCCGCCACCGGGAGTACATGCATATAGCAGCTTGGGGAAGTTACAGTAGTCGTCCGCCTTTATGTCCATCTCTATGACATTTCCCACATTGTAGGTGGTACCCATCTCCCACTGAGTATATGTGTTCTCGGAGGAGCCGACCTCAAATCTCATAAAGTAGTTGTAGTCATAGGAATTTCCAACCTCGTAGTCTACGTAGAGGTCACTACCTCTGTCGACAAAGCCCATACCGTTCTTTGCGTTCCAGCCCTCATCAAATGAACGCTGGTAAAGAAGGGCGAACTGGGGATACTCCTGCTTGACCTGCTCAAGCGGAGTTAAAACCGTCTCGCCCCCATCCTCGGTCACAGTGCCATCATTGTTCCCACCGTTCTCAGCAAAAGCAAAGATTGAGAACATAGATATAACAAGCGACAAAACGAGAATCAGGGAAAGAACTCTAGCGAACGCGCCTTTCATAAACATCCTCCTGAAATGATTTTTTGAATAAATTATACCATTTTGCCCTTTCTCCGTCAACTACCCCGTAAAAAATATTAAAACAACTCAGGCATACTTGCACAAATATCAGGCCTCGGCTTTGTCAATTTAATACAAAAAATCGCGGCACCACCAAGAGTTGTGTACAGCAAAGAGTGTACGAGAGTACAAAAGCGAAAGTACTGTGATACAAGAACTGACAAAACCGAAGCAACCCCCTCTGCAAGCCTTGTTCAACAAAAGAAAGCCACACCCACAAGCCTTGCACCCTCTGAGCAAGTTCCCACCGAAGGCAAGCCGCATTAAAGCCTCCCTCCGGGAGGGAGGTGGCACGAGCCTGCGAGTGACGAAGGGAGAGCGCGAAAAGCCTTGCACCCTCTGAGTAAGGCCTCTCCAAAATATTCGCCCTACCAACCTAACACAACCAAGCGCAGCAATTCCCCTACTGCACGCACTCTCCCTCACCCGACTCCGTCGGGAGCTCCCTCCCGGAGGGAGCCTTGAAAAAGAGCAAGCCCAGCCGTGTCATCCTGAGCTAGCTAATGAGAGTCGAAGCTTAGCGTAGCGCAGGCGGAGCAAAGCCGATGAACGAAGTGAAGAAGGGATCTAGTAAGAGATTATAACCAACC
>JAFTRB010000021.1 GCA_017462445.1 Clostridia bacterium | reverse complement strand
GACGAACGCGGAGAGCGCGGAGATGTCTGACAGGCATATTATTTAACACGCCCCACAAGCTGTAACCCGTTGATGTAAACAATTATTTGAATTTTTGAAAGGAGAAGCGATGGATACCAGAAATGTTGTAGTGGACTTTTCCAAGCGAGGCGGAAAAATGCGCCCCTTGAACGGCATCAACTCAGGCCCCCTCTTTGGCATTGAGATGGGCATTGATTTTACCGATGAATACAAGACGCTGTCCGTTCCCTTCGTTCGCACCGACAGCGTCGAGCCGCCTCACGGCTGTGGCAGATTTGTCGATATTCATTGCCTCTTTCCGGATTTTAACCTTGACGAGCGCTTTGAGGCTTCCTACAATTTTGCTCCGACAGACAAATATCTGTCCGCAATCAAGAGCGCCGGAGCGGACATTTTTCTCCGCCTTGGCGAAACGCCCGACCCCTATGAGCCAAGACCGTTTATCAAAGCCCCTCGCGACTACGAAAAATACGCGAGAATTTGTGAGCGCATCATCGCTCACTATAACGAGGGCTGGGGCAGAGGGCTGAAGCTCGGCATTAAATATGTTGAAATTATGTGCTGTATTGACGAGCCCTCCGGCTGGTCGGGCAGTGATGAGGAATATTTTGAACTTTATCGCGTAGTAGCCAACCACCTTCGTCAGCGCTTTCCTCGAATTCGCATTGGCGCCTATTCCTCGGGCGGCTTCTTCTCGCTTAACAATCTGGGCGCAAGCAGGCTGGAGCACCGCTATATAGATGTCCTGGAGCGCTTCCTCGAATATATAACCTCTCCCGATACTCCTGCGCCTCTTGATTTCTTCTCCTGGCGCGCCTCGTGCGAGGATGCGGAGGAGCTGAGCCTGCATTCAAACTATGCAAGAAACTACCTTTATCAGTATGGCTTGCGCAGAACGCAGAGCATCGTAACCGATTTTTCTCTCCGCAATGGCGACAAGCCACAGCACATGGAGCGCGAATATCCCGCAAAGCTCGTCGCGGCACTTATCACCGCCCAGAAGAGCGACATAGATATGCTCTTTCTTTCCAGCGGAGATCCTCGCTCGGACAGATGCCCGTTTTTCTCAACCGAGTGTCGCTCGGGCAAGTACCTTTTTGGCCCGTTCCGGGCGCTGGAGGCCTTTGGCGAATTATGCAGGCTGGGGACCGAGGTCGAGACCGATGGCGAGTATCGACGCGAGCTTTCCACTCTTGCCGCCACCAATGGCGAGGAGGGGGCAATACTCGTTGCAACCCGTGGCTTCAGCGGTATAATTGAAATTGATGTCAAGGGCGCGCCCTATACCGCATACACCCTCCGCGGCTTGATTGGCGGAGGCGAAAGGGGCGAGGGCTATTATTCCACCGATAAGCCGACCTCCTTGAAGGACGGCAGGATTCTTCTGCGAGTCGGCAGGTATGAGGTTTACCTTCTCTCCTTTAGCGGAGGGGGAGCGGAATAAAGCGGTATGCGCGTGTATGTGGTCCTCCGCGGAGGGCGGTCGCATTCTACAGCCATGGGAGCGGAATAAAGCGGTATGCGCGTGTATCTGGCATAAATAACATAAAAACGGGAGAGCGCATAGCTCTCCTTTTTTATCTCTGGCCCTGCTTTTTGTTAAAAAAATACAAAAAACAACATTTACATATATAAAGATTTATAGAGTAAAAAGAATAATATATATTGACAAGTAGTCTTTGATTGTGATAAAATACTCATTGGTAAAAGGTTTTTGCAACTGACGGAGCGAGGAGTACCTCGGGGGAGCAAAAACACGCTTATGTCGACCGTCTGGGCAAAACTACCGCGGATAAGGGGTAGTTTTGCTTTTTGTGGTTTTACGGTATGTTTACATATCATTTGCCCTGTAACGCCCTGCGGCTTTTTGCAAGCTCAGGAAGCGTTTGACGGTAATAAGCTATTGATTCGGATGTAAAAAAGATTTAAATAAAAAGGAGATGTTTATGAAAAAAGTAGCCGTTCTTATGGGTAGCGACAGCGATCTTCCCATAGTCGAAAAGGGCATAGCCGTTCTTCGTGATTTTGGCGTTCCCTTTGAGGTTCATGTCTACTCCGCGCACAGAACCCCCCTCGAGTGCGCCGAATTTGTAAAGGGGGCAGAGGCTGCCGGCTTTGGCGCTATCATCTGCGCTGCGGGAATGGCGGCGCACCTGGCCGGAGCGGTTGCCGCAAATACCACCCTGCCGGTTATAGGCATTCCAATCTCCTGCAAGAACACCGGAGGAATGGATGCGCTCCTCGCCACCGTACAGATGCCCTCGGGCATTCCAGTTGCTACCGTAGCGATTGACGGGGCAGCCAATGCGGCATATCTCGCAATACAGATTCTTGCCGTGTCAGATCCCGCTCTCTCGGGAGCGCTTAAGGCGGCTCGCGCCACCGCTACCGCCAAGGTGCTTGAGAAGAATGCGGCAATTGAGGAAAAATTCAATAACTGATTTTAATTTAACGCTGATATAACGGAGAAAAAACAATGGGTGTTTTTGGAATAATCGGAGAGGAAAAGAATGATGTTACCTCCAGCGTCTACTACGGACTCTATGCGCTTCAGCATCGCGGTCAGGAGAGCGCCGGTATAACCGTAAACGATGACGGTATTTTTCGTACATACAAGGATTCCGGTCTTGTCAACGATGTGTTCACTCGCACAGCGATGGAGAACCTCGGCTCCGGAACGATGGCAATCGGTCATTGCCGCTACGGAACGATCGGTACTAAGGGACATATAAATGCCGAGCCGATCGTTGTCAACCATGTTAAGGGCAGGCTTGCTCTTTGTACGGATGGAAGGCTCGTCAACGCAAGCCTCCTTCGTCAGGAGCTTGAGCTTAGCGGAATGATATTCCACACAGCCTCGGACGCGGAGATCATATCCTGCGTAGTAATTAAGGAGAGGCTGGAGGCTCCCTCGATCGAGGAGGCTGTTAACAGGGCGATGAACAAGCTTCGCGGCGGCTATTGTATGCTGCTTATGTCACCCCGTAAGATGATTGCGGTTCGTGACCCCAACGGTCTGCATCCGCTCTGCTACGGCAAGCGCGATAACGGACAGTATGTGGTCGCCAGCGAGAGCTGCGCGCTCGACTCTGTCGGAGCAACATTTATCCGTGAAATTCGCCCGGGCGAGATTCTGGTGTTCTCCTCCGAGGGCATCAAGTCCATCACAGATCACTGTGACACCGCTCCCGAGAGACTCTGCATTTTTGAATATCTCTACACCGCAAGGCCTGACTCGGTCATCTGTGACCGCTCGGTACAGGCGGCAAGAAAGAGAGCCGGCGCTCTCCTTGCCAAGGCGCATCCGGTTGAGGCCGATGTTGTTGTCGGTGTTCCTGACTCGGGGCTTGATGCCGCTCTTGGCTACGCCGAGGAATCGGGAATACCCTACGCAATCGGACTGATAAAGAACAAGTATATCGGAAGAACCTTTATCGCCCCCGGGCAGAACAACCGTGAGGATAAGGTAAGAATAAAGCTTAATCCCGTTTCCTCTGCGGTTAAGGGCAAGAGGGTTGTGCTGGTCGATGACTCAATCGTAAGAGGAACGACCTGCGCAAGAATCGTTCGCCTTCTTCGCAACGCGGGTGCTGTCGAGGTCCATCTCCGTTCCTCCGCGCCCCCATTCCTGAACCCCTGCTATTACGGCACCGACATCGACTCCAAGGAGGCTCTTATAGCCTGTCACCACTCGGTCGAGGAGATTGCGCGGATAGTCGGCGCAGACTCTCTTGGATATCTCCTTCTTGAGGATGTCGAGAGAATTGCCGAGGGCAGCAGCTGCGGCGGCTATTGTACAGCCTGCTTTGATGGCTGCTATCCCACCGAGGCTCCAACAGTAATAAAAAACAAATTTGACAATAAAATTTCAGAAAGTGAGAATTGAACCGTGAAGAATTCCAGATCCGAAAGTTATGCAGCAGCAGGCGTTGATATTACCGCCGGCTACAAGGCAGTAGAGCTTATGAAGGCTCACATTGCAAGAACTGTTACCGCAGGAGCGGATACCGATATCGGAGGCTTTGGCGGTCTTTTCGAGCTTGATCTCGAGGGACTCGGTATTACCAAGCCCGT
>JAFTRB010000195.1 GCA_017462445.1 Clostridia bacterium | reverse complement strand
TTATTTTAGCACACCGCTTATATAATGTCAACAATTATCAATAAAATATTTACCTGTTTTTTCAAAAAATACAGCTTTTTTCTTCGATTTTTGGCTTTTAGGGGCCGAGGCTCTCCTGTTGATGAAAAAGGAGGGGCACAAAAGGATAAAAGGGAAAAACCGATTGAAAAAGGCGCGGAAGTGTGCTATACTATATAGGCGGGCGCAGGGCTTAAAGGACTTGGGAGTGCAATTAAGCGCTGCCTGAAACAGAAAAACACAAGGGAAGGAATGTGTATTATTAAAATGAAAAGAAGCTATGAGAGATTTATAGAGTATGCCGCATATCATACCACATCAAGCGAAGAAACCGGCGTGACTCCGTCTACCCCGGGGCAGCTTGTGCTTGCCGAGAGGCTGTCCTATGAGCTGAAGGCTCTGGGGCTTAGCGATGCGCGAGTAGATGAATACGGCTATGTTTACGCCTCGCTTCCCGCAAACGTGGAGGGGGGAAACAGCATTGGGCTTATCGCGCATATGGATACCTCTGACGAGGCGAGCGGCGAGAATGTTAAATGCAATATCGTAGACTACAAGGGGGGAGATATCTGCCTGAACCCTGAGAAGGGGATTTATATGCGAGTCTCTGACTATCCCTATCTTGCCGAGCTTTGCGGCGAGCATATAATCACCTCGGATGGCACGACGCTCATCGGAGCGGATGATAAGGCGGGAATTGCCGAGATAATGACAGCCCTTGAAATTATTATCACCGAAAATCTGCCTCACGGCAAAATATCAATCGCCTTCACTCCCGACGAGGAGATTGGCGAGGGGGCAGACCACTTTGATGTAGAGGCATTTGGCGCGGATTACGCATATACCGTTGACGGAGGCGCGCTGGGCGAATTGGAGTATGAGAACTTCAATGCCGCCTCTGCCAAGGTAAAAATTAACGGAGTGTCTATCCATCCCGGCTCCGCTAAGGACAAGATGAAGAATGCGGCAAGGATTGCCGCCGAGCTTGCAGGCCTGCTTACCACCGATGAGATCCCCGAGAAAACCGAGGGCTACGAGGGCTTTTATCATCTTCTCTCCATCGAGGGAGGCTGTGAGAGCGCAAGCCTCAGCTATATAATTCGCGACCACTCTATGGAGAAATTCTTTGAGAAGAAGGCACATTTTGCCGCCACCGTGGAGGAGCTTAATTGCAAATACGGGGAGGGGACTGTGGAGCTTACCCTGACCGACAGCTACTTCAATATGCGTGAGAAGATAGAGGATAATATGTTCATAGTCGAGCGCGCAAGATGCGCTATGGAGGCGCTTGGCATTACACCCAGGGTCAATCCCATTCGTGGGGGAACAGATGGCGCAAGGCTCTCCTTTATGGGGCTGCCCTGTCCCAATCTCTGCACAGGCGGCTACAACTTCCACTCTCGCTTTGAGTTTGTTTCGGTAGAGGCTATGGATCGCATATCCTCTCTTCTTGCTCGCATTATTACCGATGCTGTGGCGGATGGATACAGAGAGGTTAAGGCATAATGCTGTGTAATCCTCCTTGGATTGCCTTGTATGCTTTTCGGCTTTTTGTGGCTGCGTTATGCTGAAAATGGCATTTAACCCCCGGGCGTGTTAAATTTAATAGAAAAATCCCCTGTGCATCCCTTGTGGGAAAAGCTCGGGGGATTTTGTTTTTTTGCAAATAAAAGTTTACTTAAGGTTGTAGAATATCTCTGCCTCGCCCTCAAATCGCTTGGCAATCTCCTCGTCACACATTACCGTGAAGCTGCCGCCCTCAATATCGTAAAGAAGCTTGCAGGCCTCCAGCAAATCCTCCTTTGTCACCCGGAGAATAGCGCGAAGCACATCCTCCTCTTCCTTAAGCGTTCTGCACTCGTAGGCGAGGTCGGTGGAGCGCGCTCCGAGCGTGCGAGGGGTGGTAATACCGTTTGCATCGCTGTGGGCGCTGATAATGTATTTTGTTATATCGGGGATCGACTCTATGTATTCTGCGGTCAACCTACCCAGGCTCTTGAATATTTCAAGGCTTCTTTCGGGCGAGGGATCGCTTGCCGAATAGCAGAGAACATAGCCCTTCCTTGTGTTGATGGAGATTCCGGTCGAGTAGGCGCCGCCCTTAACCCTGATTTCATTCCACATTATGTCATATTCGAGCAACGAGGTAAGGACCAGCTTTGCGGCGAGAAGCCTTGTGTCGGTGCTTTTGGGAATGGCAGCGACATATGCGCATTTTGCGACATTTTCATTTGTGAGAATGATTTTATTTGAGGGGGCGGGGTGCATAACCGTGCATTCGCCGGCGTCGCAGTCTCCCTCCGCTATGCTATCAAGCAGCGGCGCGAGCGCTTTTGGCTCCAGCATTCCCGTCATACCTATTGTAAGTCTTTTTCTTGTCACCACCCTCTTAAGCAGTGCGCAGATTTCGTCGGCAAGCTCCTCGCAGACCTCGGGGCCAAGATTGTTTATGCGGGCGTAAAG
>JAFTRB010000194.1 GCA_017462445.1 Clostridia bacterium | reverse complement strand
ATGAAACTCGTGCCGAGATGGGCAGGGGAGCAGCCAAGGACATTCACGATGCCCTTATCGCTCTCTTTGACGAAAAGGAGGAGGTAAATATTATCTTTGCCGCCGCCCCCTCGCAGAACGATACTCTCGCCGCTCTCGTAGAGTATGATGACATTGATTGGACAAGGGTAAACGCCTTCCATATGGACGAATATATGGGGCTTAGTGCCGATGCTCCCCAGCGCTTCGCCGTCTACCTTGACGAGCACATCTTCTCGCTCAAGCCCTTTAAGAGCGTCAACTACATAAACCCATCGAATTCAATCGAGGCGGAGTGCGCAAGATATACCGCCCTCCTTCGTCAGTTCCCCGTCGACATCGTCATTCTCGGCATCGGTGAGAACGGACATATCGCCTTCAACGATCCCGGCGTTGCCGATTTTGCCGACCCGCTTGTTATCAAGCCTGCCGAGCTGGACCTCGTCTGCCGTCAGCAGCAGGTAAACGATGGCTGCTTCCCAAGTCTGGAGGCCGTGCCGACCCATGCTCTCACACTCACCGTTCCCGCCCTTCTCTCGGCAAAGGCAATGTTCTGCTCCGTACCCGCGCCCACCAAGGCTTGGGCAGTAAGAGAAACTCTTACCGCCGAGATATCCGACAGATGCCCTGCCACCGCAATGCGCAACCACCCCCACGCAATAATGTATTGCGACAGCGACTCTGCCGCCCTTCTTTGATATGGTTACAAGAATTAAGAGCGACAGGATACTCACCCCACAGGGAGTGATATCCGGATATGTATATTTTGAGGGTGAATATATAACCTATGTGGGCAGGGAAGAGCTTGCCTATGAGAGCGAAATAGATGCAACGGGGCTTTATGTTTCCCCCGGCTTTATAGATATCCACACCCACGGCGCGGTTGGTGTAGACTACGGTAGCCCGGAGTCGGTAGAGGAAATAAATCGGGCGCTTGCCTACCAGGCGTCAAGGGGTGCGACAACAATTCTCCCGACGGTCACATCCTCCTCTCCCGATGTCACGGAGCGAGCGCTGAAAATGCTCTCCGAGGCAATAGACGAGGGCGCACCTGCCAATGTACCAGGCATCCATCTCGAAGGCCCATTCCTTTCACTTAAGCAGGCTGGGGCGCAGGACCCCGAGCTTATTACCGAGCCACGCGAGGATTTCTATATGCCTCTGCTTGAAAGGTTTGGGAAGTATATTGTAAGATGGGATTATGCCCCCGAAAGGGACGGGGGACATAAATTTGCCCGCCTGCTGAGCGAGCGAGGAATACTCCCCTCCGCCGCCCACACCGATGCCGAACACGAGCATATCAAGGGCGCACTGGAAAACGGAATGCGCCTTATAACTCATCTATATTCCTGTACCTCCACCATCACCCGTCACGGTGGCTTCCGTCATCTTGGTGTAATAGAGAGCGCCTATCTTCTTGACGAGCTATATATCGAGCTTATCTGCGATGGCAAGCACCTTCCGCCCGAGCTTCTTAAGCTTATCTTCAAGCTAAAGCCCCACGGTAAGATAATTCTCTGTACCGACTCACTTATGGTAGCAGGCATTGATGCCAAGGAAGCGCGTGTTGGCACAACCGAGTGTATCATCGAGGACGGAATATGCAAGCTCCGTGACCGCTCTGCCTTTGCGGGCAGTATAGCCACAGCCGACCGCCTTCTTTGGGTTGCGACCAAGGAAGCAGAGCTATCAATTCCCGAGGCGGTAAAAATGCTCACCGAGAACCCCGCAAGACTACTAAATCTTAACACGGGTAGCCTCGAGGAGGGCAAAAGGGCAGATATCCTCGCCTTTGACGAGAACATTGATATACACCGCATTTTCCTCGGTGGTAGGGTGGTAAAATAGTCATTGCTTATACCGTTTTACTTATAACGCTAATAGCGCAATAATAAGCAAACGCCACACCCGTGTCAACTTTTTCACAGGCTGTTTACCATATATGTAAACAATTATTTTCATATATCTATATCAAAAGCCCGACCTCGCCGAGGTCGGGCTAAAGCTTTGTTTAACAAGGGATAATATTTACTCCCCAGTGTAGTTGTAGGTGATGGTGTAGGAGCCGGTATATAAGTCCCAAGAAGCCCCCTTTGTTATATCATACCATTGTGCCTGTGTGCCTCTGTATTTTATACTGGTGAGGCTGTCGCACCAATAGAACGCATAAGAGCGGATGCTGGTGACGCTGTCGGGGATTGCCACGCTAGTGAGGCTCTTGCAATAAGAGAACGCATAATCTCCGATGCTGGCGACACTGTCGGGGATTGTTACGCTTGTGAGGCTGGTGCAATATCTGAACGCATAATCACCGATGCTGGTGACACTGTCGGGGATTGTAAAGTTTGTATCCTTTTTGCCTATAGCATACTGTATTAATTTTTTACCATTCTTCGTATAAAGGTTACCATCAATAGACTTATATTTGGTATTTCCTTCGCTTACTTTAATACTAGCGAGGCTGGTGCAATAATTGAACGCATAATCACCAATGTTCGTTACCGAATCGGGAATATCTATATTTGTCAAATTTGAGCATCCCTCGAAAGCACCATAACCAATAGCTGTCACCGAATCGCCTATATCTACACTTGTCAAGCT
>JAFTRB010000193.1 GCA_017462445.1 Clostridia bacterium | reverse complement strand
TTGTTGCCGTAGTAGGTAATTGCAGTACCTGCAGGATAGTATACGGTCTCATACTCGGAGTAGATATCGTCATTGATATCACCGTAGCACCAGTATACGGAGGTTGCAAAATCATATACATTCTCTTCGGTTAGCTTGGTTACGGTTACTATCTCGCCATCAACCTCGCAAGCGAAAGGAGCATAGATGATAGCCATCTCGCCCTCAACCTCTGTCTCCACAGGAGCGCCGGTTACTACCTTGTATGTGCCAATGCCGTTAGTATCAACAATTGCAGGAGTGCCGATGGTAATAGTACCAATGAAGTTCTTGCGGAACTCCGCATTAACAACATTCTCATATTCCTTGCAAAGAGCCTCGGAAGCGGTGTAGACATTACCGTAGGGAACTCCGTCTATCTCAACGAGAGCGGGAAGCTTGTCGTTGGAGCCCTTGTAAAGCGAATTGGTCCAGTTGTTGGTGGTCTTTGTCGCAAGAGCTGTGTCAATAGCAGTCTTCTCGGAAGCGGTGAATATTCTGTAGGAGAGGTTGTCAAAGAGGAAGCTCTCTCCGCCCCTGTAACCTACTTTCTGACCGATGTTAACGCGGACACCCTTAGCGCTAAGCTTTCCGCCGTGGTAGTTATCTCCGGCAGCATATGCTGCGCCGTAGTTAGCGTTTACAAGCTCACCGTTTATAAAGATATACTCCTTGTTGGCAGCCATATCACCTACAATGGTGATGTGAGCCCATTCATCGGAGGGGCCGGCGAGCGGTTGGAGATATACGGAAGTACCGAAGGGGAAGTTGCTCTTACCCGAGACGGGGCTGGTGTTGCGGGCAATGGGGTTGATGCTGAAGTTGAGCAAGCTGCTCTCGGTAGCAACCTCGAGGTCGATTACATAATAACCGTCAAGAGGAAGGTCTACATTGCCGTTTTCAAACTGTACATAGGAGTTTGTTGCGGTCAAGCCGTCGGCGGGTGCAACGAACTTGATATACTCGCGATTGCCATCATCAACGACATAAGCGTTGAAGT
The DNA here is from genome assembly GCA_017462445.1 of Clostridia bacterium. The sequence continues at coordinate 10,758 of JAFTRB010000193.1, read as the reverse complement.
TATCGGTCACATTGTTGACTAATGCGCCGCCGGAGGTAATGATGTTACCTGGAACATCGGTAGCTACGCCTGCCAGACCGTTGGCTGCGACGATCTCGGAAGCCGACGGAACATAGGGAATCTCAACCGTGATAACATCGCCATCCTTGACAGGCTCGTTGGCAACAGCGCCTGCAACAACGGTAACATTGAGGCCGTTGGTGTAGATGGTAGCGTTGGTATCAACGACAAGCTCGCTCTTGAAAGCCTTAAGAATGTTAACAACCTTAGGCTCCTCGCCTACAAGAGCCTCGTTCATAGCGGCTACGGAGTAGTAGGGCTGGTTGTCTATAGTTGCGATAGGAGCGATAGCGGTAATAGTCTCGGTAATGGAGTTCTCCCAGGTATCGATCTTGGTGCCCTTAACAGCCTGGGAAAGAGAAGTAGAGCCAAAGCCCTCTGCATCCTCGCTTACATGGAGGATGCGGATGCTGTTAATAGCGTAGTCTGCAGCGTCGGCAGTTGCAGAACCGATACGAAGACCGTTAAACGCAAGAGTCTTGCCGGCTCTGAACACATTGCTGTGAGAAGCAGCTGTGGTATATCCGGTATCATCGGTCTCCACGAGTGCGCCGTCAACATAGGTGTAAAGAACATTGTTGTTCAAATCGAAGGCGAAGGTGTAATGATGGAACTCGCCAAGAGGGAAGCCGGATGCCCAGGAGCTGATATTGGTGTTATTAGCGCCCCAAAGTCCGCTGCTACCCTCACGGGGAACGGGCATTGTGCCAACGCTTCCGTTGGTAAGAAGCGCAAAGTCGAAATCAAATACTACAAACTGGTTTTTAGTCTCGTCGTAGTTGAATGTGCCCCAGGACTGAATTTCGAAGTATGCGTTACCCCACCAGAGCTGACCGTTGTCGGGATTCTTCGACTGGGACTTGCCCTCGTAGTCGGAGGTGGTTACATTAAGGTAGGATACCTGGTCAAGGGTGTTTGTAGTGATCCAGGCGTTCATAAAGTTTGCTTCAGTAATGTTGTTCTGGAATTTAGAGAATTTATTGTTGGAATCCGTGTTCTTGATGGTCGCAACAACACTCTTCATGTCATCATCGGAGGAGACGATAACCGGACCGTCAGTGGAGGACTCAACGAAGGGGGAGACAACCGTGAGTGTACCGTCGGCATTCTCGGTAACGGAGCCGCCGGCCCTGGTAGCAACACCAAACTTCATACCGTTGGTATTAACTGTCATGTTGTTGGTAGCGAGTACATACTGTGCGTTCTCGCCAAGAGCCTCAACGACAACACCAACCTGACCGTAGGTTGCAGCGGCAAGCTTGGAAACATTGTTGTACTCAACGCCGTTGTACTTGGCAACTACGGGAAGAGAGCCGGTCCTGCCAACGCCCTTTATGCCCCAGCTGTTAAGATCAGCAGTCTCGGGAGTAGCCATAAGAGCTACAAGACCGTTGTCGGTAGCCTCCTGTGCAGTGAAGGTGCGGCGGGAAGCGTTGTCATACATAACGCTCTGACCCTCGTTGGCAATATTGGCGGTAGAAATCTCAAGCTTGAAGCCATAGTCAAAAAGACCAACGGTTTCAACTTCTGCGTCACCGGTATAGTCCTCAGGGAGAACCGTGCCGTTGTAAGCATAGCCAACCTTGCCTGCGTAAGCACCGTTTACATACAGATACTGAACATTATTGCTAAAGTCCTGCACAACGGTAATTCTTGTCCAATCGGAGGTAAGGTTTACATAGGAACCCAAGGTAACTGCCTGCGAGAATGCGGCGGTAGTTGCGCCCTTGGAATTCCTGTTTACAGGAGCGATACCAATGCCGGTAATCATGCTACTCTGGGTAGCCATATCAATCTCAATTACCGACCAACCGTCATTCTTGATGGCGGTAGGATTGCTTCCGGGCATAAGGGTATGCTGTACATGTACGCCGACCGCACCGGTCTGACCGGGGGCAACGACAAGACCTACATAGGGGTCCTCGTCGCCGTTCTCGGTAATGATGTAGGCATCAACCTTCTCATTGTGCGCCCAAGCGAGGCTTGCGGCAAGGGAATTACCCTCATAGCTTGCAATACCTGCAGTGGCGATTGCTGTTGTGTCAGCGTCGTTCTGTACAACGGTCACGGTAGGTGTAACCGGGTCTGCATTTACTACAAGCGCGAGCGCCGAGCAAAGCACTGCAAGAACGAGAACTGCGCAAAGAATTTTGCGAAACTTGTTCATAACATTTCTCCTTTATATATAATTTTAAAAATACCAATGAGTATTTCGCAATGATATTTTACCACAATCAGGCAACATTTTTCAATTAGCAAAGCATATAAAGATGTCAAGCGACATTTGTACATAATAAATAAAAAAGACCGATGTTATTAAATCGGTCCAATAGTAAAGTTATTTCAGTAGCGCCTCAAGACGGATAATATCCTTTGCATTCATCTCGGGCGTGCTTTCAAGAGGGAAGGGGATGTCCAAGCTCCTGTATTTTTCGAGGCACAGCTTCCTGAATGGAAGAAGCTCAATTTTTTCTATACAGCTGTATTTTGCCAAAAGCGCCTTAAGCGCCAGCGCATTCTCCTCGCTGTCATTGATCCCCGGCACAACAACATTCCTTATCCATACGGCCTTACCCATATCCTCCAGTGTATCGAGGAAGCGGAGCGTATCGGCAAGACTGCCGCCTGTCAGCTCTCTGTACCCCTCCTCTGTTACTGCCTTGATGTCAAGCAGAACAAGATCGCATAGCCTTAGCAGCTCCATAACAGAGCTGTTGAGTATTGCCCCCGAGGTGTCAAGCGCGATATGCAATCCTCTTTGCTTAAGAATTTCTGCAAGTCTTGCAAAGAACTCGGCTTGCACACACGGCTCTCCGCCCGAAAAGGTAACTCCGCCGTCCTTGATGTAGGGGTAAAGACGGAAGATGCGCTCGGCAAGCTCCTCGGACTCCGTCTCCTTGCCATCGTGGAGCAGCCAGGTGTCTGGATTGTGACAGTATTTGCATCTAAGAGGGCACCCCGTGCTAAATATTACAGCTCTCACTCCCGGGCCGTCAACCGTACCAAGCGATTGGAGACTGTGTATATATCCTTTCATATGTGTAAACCTTTCTTTGCATAAATAGGTCAAAGAGGAATTTGCCGTCAAGCCCAAAGGCTTAACAAAGCAAAAGTGAGGCGCTATCTGAAATAACACCTCACCTTTTATTTAGGGCGTTCTGAATATCGCAGACCGAATTACATCTGCTCGTGGAAGGTTCTGCTTATAACCTCCTTCTGCTGCTCACGGGTGAGCTTGTGGAAGTTTACAGCATAGCCGGACACTCTGATTGTGAGGTTGGGATAAAGCTCGGGATTATCCATAGCATCAATAAGCTTCTGTCTTTCAAGGACATTGACATTGATGTGGTGAGCGCCCTTGTTAAAGTATCCGTCAAGGATCGTAACCAGGTTTGAGCATCTTTCCGCATCACTCTTTCCAAGAGCGGTGGGAACTATGGAGAAGGTATTGGATATACCGTCGCGACAATCGTCATAGGACATTTTTGCAACCGAGTTTAGCGAGCAGAGCGCACCGTTATGCTCTCTGTTGTGCATGGGATTTGCTCCGGGAGCAAAGGGCTCTCCTGCCTTTCTTCCGTCGGGAGTGGCTCCGGTCTTCTTGCCGTAAACCACATTGGAGGTAATGGTAAGCGCGGAGAGGGTGTGTATAGCGCCTCTGTAGGTTGGAGTTTTTCTAAGCTCGGTGATAAAGGTGTGCAGGATACCCTTAGCGATATCGTCTACCCTGTCATCGTCGTTGCCGTACTTGGGGAAGTCGCCCTCTGTGATGAAGTCAACTATAATGCCCTCGTCATTCTTGATAGGCTTTACCCTTGCGTACTTGATAGCTGAAAGGCTGTCTGCGATAACCGAAAGACCTGCTACGCCAAACGCCATAAGTCTCTCTACATTTGTATCGTGGAGAGCCATCTGCACCTTTTCATAGGCGTATTTGTCATGCATAAAGTGGATAATATTTACCGTGCTGACATACTGGGCGGCAATCCATTCCATATAAACAGCAAGCCTCTTGGAGACCTCCTCGTAGTCGAGGTATTCACCGTCGTAGACCTGCATCTCGGGACCGATCTGTATGCCGTATCTCTCGTCCTTTCCGCCGTTGAGCGCCATAAGAAGCACCTTGGGGAGGTTGCATCTTGCCCCGAAGAACTGCATCTGCTTGCCGACCTTCATTGCGCTTACGCAGCAGGCAATAGCATAGTCATCTCCATAGTGGGGACGCATAACATCGTCACTTTCATACTGGATGGAGTCGGTATCGATGGACACCTTGGCGCAGAATTTTTTGAAGTTCAAAGGGAGCTTCTCGCTCCAAAGAACGGTCAGGTTAGGCTCGGGCGCAGGGCCGAGATTGTACAGAGTATTGAGTATACGGTATGAGTTTTTTGTGACCAGAGTACGGCCGTCCTCGCCCATTCCGCCGACCGCCTCGGTAATCCACATCGGGTCGCCGCCGAACAGCTCGTTGTACTCGGGAGTACGGAGGTGGCGAATCATACGGAGCTTTATTACAAGCTGGTCTACAAGCTCCTGCGCCTCGCTCTCGGTTATAAGGCCTGCTCTCAGGTCGCGCTCAAGGTAAATATCGAGGAAGGTGGAGGTTCTGCCGAGCGACATTGCCGCGCCGTTCTGCTCCTTGTTTGCAGCCAGATAGCCAAAGTAGAGCCACTGGACAGCTTCCTTGGCGTTCATAGCGGGCAGGGAGATGTCGCAGCCATACTTCATAGCCATCTCCTTGAGCATCTCGAGGAAGGAGATCTGCTTGTAAACCTCTTCAATCTTGTTTATATTATCGGCATCCATAGCCTTCTTGCCAAGCGAGATTTTATCCGCCTTCTTCTGCTCGATAATATAATCGATACCGTAAAGGGCAATTCTTCTGTAGTCGCCGATAATTCTACCTCTTCCGTAAGCATCGGGCAGACCGGTAAGAATGCCTGCGTGCCTCATCTGGCGCATAGTCTCGGTGTAAGCGCGGAATACACCGTCGTTGTGGGTTGTACGGAATTTGAACTCGCTCTCAATCTTAGGGCTTAGCTCATAGCCGTATGCTCTGCAGGCAGCTCTCGCCATTCTGATGCCGCCAAAGGGATGAACACCTCTTACAAGGGGTGCGCCGGTCTGCAGGCCCACGATAAGCTCCAGCTCCTTGTCAACATAGGCAGCAGGGTAAGCGACGGGGTTGGAAACGGTCTCGGTATCAACGCCAAGAACTCCGCCTTTTTCTCTCTCCATACGGAAAAGATCGTTAACCTTAGCCATCAAGGCATTTGTTCTATCGGATGCGCCACAGAGGAAGGAGGAATCTCCCTCATATGGAGTATAGTTGGTCTGGATAAAATCACGGACATCAATGCCGTTTTGCCATTCGCCTTCTGCAAAGCCGCTCCAGGAGGCAAACATTTTTTCGTTTGGAATAACCTTTGCCATTCTAAATCTTCCTTTCATTTGTTATTCATTTCATTTATTATTCATTATTCAATATATATGTACGATTGCCGCAAAAGGGCAATCTGCTTATAACCGAGCTTATGGGGAACAAGAAAACAAAAAGACAGTCTTGCTCCAAAACAGGATACAATACTGCCCAGACGGTCGGCTTTATTAGCACTCGCTCCACATAGGGTGCCCTATTTCACCGTCAGTCACGAGGCCTTGGGTATTATCCCCTGTTTGATTGTACTAATATTGTAGCATAAAAATCGAATAAAGTCAATATCCTTGCCGCCATAAAATATGTTTCTACATTTTTTACAAAAAAGAACTTTTTTCTTCTGAAAATATGTATCTATCTATGAAAGTATCTATGAAAGCAAATGGCTGGCCCGCCGGAGGATATTCGGACGCGAAGGGGAGCAGGCTAGCCATTGATTTTATTTAGTAAAACGGCATGCGTGTTAAGAATTTACAAAAAAGAACACGAAAAAGCAAACAATTATTTACAATCAACAGGGTTGTCCAGGGCATCGCAAAGCTCTCGGTATGAGATATCTGTGCCCTCGTCAAGCCTCCTTATAAGCTCGGCATATTTAATAGAGCGAATATGGGAGAAAAGAAAGCCCTCGATCCAGTACATAAACCTTGTGGAGGGGCTAAGCCGTTCGAGCCGCTTCATTCTCTCGTACATCGGCGCGCCATCCGAGGCATCTCGCCAGGTGTCAACAAAGGCTATGTCAAAGCCCTCGGCGGGCATAAGCTCCTCGGCGTATTTGAAGGCGTCGCTTTTTACAATTTTTATTTTTTCCCTGTGTGGAAATTGTGGGAGAATATATTCTTCAAACAAGGATATTACCTTGTCGCTTATTTCGACAACAGTGACCTCCTCCACCTCTTTCTTCTCGCTTGCCATATATGCGTAGTACCCAAGCCCAAGCCCAAAGGTGACAACTCTGCCGTGAGCCGCCGCTATCGCCTCCTCGCAGGTGTCAAGATCCACAGGCGTCAATGTCATCCACTCGTTCCCGTTTTCAAGAACAGCGGGGAATTCAAACCGCTCGGGGAAGAAGCCGAGGGGCGGCACCTCTCTGTATCCCGGGAAGAAAAGCATATCAGAGGCTATAACGGCCCTGTATGCTGGATAGCTCTCTGTGCGTATCTCCCAGTTATCACGCTTTACATTTGGTAGCCTTATGTTTTTATAGTAGGGATTTTCGGTATATTTCTTTGGGTCCATTATTCTCACGGAGGGGGTGAGATAATCCCTGATAAGCCGCCTTTGCTCTTGTCCGCCGTCAACATCAATGCCAAAGGCCTCCGCGAGAAGCCCGACCAATGCCTGCTTTGGCTCCAGCTCTCCGTCTTGGCAAAGCGCCTTCATCATTTCCTCGGTAATAAGCTCGGGGCATCGTTCAAGGTATATGGCATAAAGCTGGGTGATCTTATAATTCAATCTGAAAGTCTCTCTCAAAATAGCAATTTTTTCTCTGTCTATGGGTGTCATAATGCCTCCATTCTGTCTTTATATTATTGCACAAAAAGCTCCTCAAGTCAATAAAAACTTGACAATATCACAATAATAGGTTAAAATAATATAGATTGAGATTTAATTACAAGGCTGTCGACCAAGGGTCGCGGCAAAAAGGATTTTCTATGACCTTTACCGATAAGTTTATTCGTTCCCAGCTCGCATTGGCAAAGCCGATAGCGATGGGCTCTAAAATAGAAACAGCCCGTAGCTTTCAGGATAGAATAGGGCAGCTGATGCATTTCTCGCACCGCAACGATGTGGTTGTTCACGATAACTACTTTGACGGCGTTCCCGGTTCGCTCGTTATTCCAAGAGACGAGCTTCGTGGCGGTGTGATGCTATATATTCACGGCGGAGGCTTTGTTGCAGGCTCGCTAACATACGCCAAGGGCTATGCCTCTGTTCTTTCCTATGAATGCGGTATGCGCGTTTTTGCAGTGGAGTACAGGCTTGCTCCCGAGGCTCCCTATCCGGCGGCGCTTGACGATGTTTACCTTGCATACCGCGCAATTGTAGATTCGGGCACAGCTCCCGAGAGCATAGTTCTGGCAGGGGAGAGCGCGGGAGGCGGCCTCATCTACTCGCTTTGCCTGAAGCTCCGTGAGATGGGGGAGGCTATGCCCGCAGGCATCATCTCCATATCCCCCTGGGTAGATCTCACCCTCTCGGGCGAGTCCTACAAAAACAACCGCGAGGCGGACCCCTCGCTCTCCGAGGAGAGGCTTCGTTATTTCGCAAACTGCTATCTTGGCAATTACGGTACCGATACCGCTGTAACTCCACGGGACGCAAGGGAAATCCCTGTTTCGGAGGAAATAGAAGCAAAAAAGAAAGAGCCCCTTGTCTCGCCCCTTTTTGCCGACCTATCAAAAATGCCCCCCTCGCTTATCTTTGTTGGAGAGGATGAAATACTGCTCAGCGATGCCCGGGACCTGGAGAAAAGGCTTAATGAGTGTGGCTCACACGCAAGGCTTATAAGTCGCCCGGGAATGTGGCACGCCTATGTTCTCTATAACCTTAAGAGCAATAAGGCGGACTATCGCGAGATCTGCAGCTTTTTAAGGAAGGTAATGCCCCGGGGCAATGAGCGCAAGCTTCGCTGGATGCAGCTTGATAACTCGGCAAAGATCTATCCTGCCTCGGCTACAAGAAGATGGAACAACATTTACCGTCTTTCCGCCACTCTTAAGGAGGATGTGGACAGGGAGGTGCTTCAATCCGCCCTGGATGTCACCGTGCGCCGCTTCCCCTCGATTGCCGTTCGCCTTCACCGCGGTATGTTCTGGTACTATCTGGAGGAGATTGCTCATGCGCCTAAGATACAGGAGGAGAAGAGCTATCCTCTTGTCAGAATGCCCTTCGACGATATACGCAGCTGCGCCTTCCGCGTGCTTGTCTATGGCAAGCGAATTGCCGTAGAGTTCTTCCACGCGTTAACCGACGGAAATGGCGGTCTTGTATTCTTAAAGACTTTGGTTGCCGAATATCTGGAGCAAAAGCATGGAATAAAGCTCCCCTTTGGCTTCGGTGTGCTTGATAGGCTCGAGCCGCCCAGAGAGGAGGAGCTGGAGGACAGCTTCCCCAAAAATTCCGCGCCTGTCGGCTTTGGCAGAAAGGAGACAGACTCCTACCGCGTTCTCGGTGAGCCGGAGGAGGATGGCTTCTGCCACGTGACAACCTTTATGCTCAAGGCATCGGCTTTGGTCGAGCTTGCCCACAGCCTTGGCGTAACCGTTACGGCTGTCCTGACAGCAGCGTTCATTAAAGCAACCATAGCTCTGCAAAACGAGGACACCCCCAACATTAAAAGGCAAAAAGAGGTAAAGATGCTGGTCCCTGTGGATCTGCGCCGTCTCTTCGGTAGCGAAACGCTCCGTAACTTTGTTCTTTACTCCACACCCGGGGTCGACCCTCGACTTGGCGAATACAGCTTTGAGGAGATATGTAAAATAGTCTACCACAAAATGTGCCTTGATAATACCGCCAAGAATATGAGCGCCCGTATTTATCCCAATGTGCGCGATGAGCAGAACTTCTTCCTTAAGATTGCGCCCCTCTTCTTGAAAAACATTGTAATGAGGCTTGTTTTCCTTACGGTGGGGGAGCGAAAGTCGGCCCTATCCCTGTCCAACCTCGGTGTAGTAAAGCTTCCCGAGGGAATGGCGGAATACATCGACCGCTTTGATTTTGTCTTAAGCGTTCAATCCTCCGCGCCCTATAATGCCGGAGTAATTTCCTATGGCGACAACCTCAACATCAATTTGATAAGAAATATCAAAGAGCCAAGGCTTGAAAAGGCGCTTTACAGGGTATTCCGAGATATTGGAATTCATGTTAAGGTTGAAAGCAACGATTAAGGGGTAGGGAATACCCGTGTAAAGAATAACAATAGTTTTGTGTAAATAATAGTTTACAATATCTGAAAGGAAATAATATGTATTGTGTAAAATGCGGTGTCGAGCTGGCTGACAGCCAGCGCAAGTGCCCCCTCTGTGATACACCGGTCTATTTCCCCGACCTGCCCGAGGATGTGGAGCGCCCATATCCCCCGAAAACAGGCAAGGAGGTAGTCAATCCCCGAGGTGTGCTTTTTATATTCAGCTTTATCAGCCTTATCGGCGCAATTATATCCGTCTTGACCGATTTCTCCATTAACGGAGTAATCACCTGGGCGGGATATGCTGTTGGCGGTATCATCACCTTTTATGTGATATTCATTCTCCCCTCATGGTTTTCCCGCCGCCATCCGGCTGTATTTGCGCCTGTTGACTTTGGCGTCATCGCGCTTTATCTGGCTTATATCAATCTTGCTACCGGAGGCTCCTGGTTCCTGTCCTTCGCCTTTCCCGTAACCGGTGTGTTTGCCTTAATCATTTGCACGGTGGTCATTCTTTCTCATTATCTTCGCTGCGGATATCTTTATATAGCGGGTGGCGCGATAATCGCGCTTGGCGGCTTCAGCATACTCATTGAGTGGCTCTCGGTCGTCACCTTCCGCCACGCTCCGATGTTCCTGTGGAGTCTTTATCCTGCTGTGACCTTGGTTCTTATTGGAATTATGCTTCTGGTCATCGCAATCGTTCGCCCGTTCCGTGAGTCCTTAAGGCGTATTTTTGCCCTATAATTTGTTGATATTGACAGGGATGTAAACATTTTCTTTTGCGAAAATAGTCATTTTTCTTGACTTTGTAAACTAAAAATGTTATCCTATTAAGAGGGATATACAATCCCTCAAGTAATTTTATTATTCGATTTTCCCTGATCCAGCAAACGGATAAAAAGGAGATATTATGGTTTTTAAGCTAAGTCGCCGTCGACTTATTCTTATGGGAGTTGATGCAGCCCTGCTTTTGGCAACCTATGCGCTTGCCATATGTATGTCTGCTATTTCTAACCCCCACACCGTGGATATGATAGGGAGCTATGCGCTTAATTTTCTATTGATGCTCCTGCTCATAGGAGTAACAAGAACGGTAATGCGCGTCTATTCAAATGTATGGCGCTATGCTAATTCAAAGGCGTACCTGGATATGGTAATATCCGATGCCATCGGAGGAGCGCTTACGCTCATTATAAGTTATATTCTCGGCGACCTTATTTACCCGGTGTTTATCGGAGGCTGGCAGACTGTCGCCATTGTCGCCCTCTTCAATTTGGCAACCCTGGTATCCAGGTTTGTCTACCAGCAGGGCTATAAAATAATAAGCCGTAATAATGCCGAGCAGAAG
>JAFTRB010000192.1 GCA_017462445.1 Clostridia bacterium | reverse complement strand
TAATTGTGACGGTTGTAGGATTATTTCTTTTATTCCGTCTTAAGTTTTTCTATATACTGCACCCCTTAAGGATAATAAAAAAGACGGTAGGGGCGCTTAAGGACAGAGAGGCCTTTCGCTCATTGTGCCTGGCGCTTGCGGGTACGCTTGGCGTTGGTAACATTCTTGGTGTTTCGGTTGGCTTGATACTCGGTGGACCGGGTAGCCTCTTTTGGATGCTTGTTTCATCGATATTCGCTATGGTGCTTAAATACAGCGAGGTAACACTTTGCAAATCATATCCCGTTCATGGGTTCGATGGAACACACGGCGGAATGATGTATGCCGTCAGGTCATCGTACACAAGGCTTGGAGGAATTCTCTCCATAATTTACGCCGCTGCCACGGTTTTGCTCTCTTTAACAATGGGCTCATCTTTGCAGCTGGTCAGCGTAACGGGTATAAGTCGCGAAATATTTAACACGCCCCCATACATCGTTATTGTTTTGTTTGTTGTCGCGGTAGCCTTTGCTGTTTTAGGTGGAGCAAAAATTATCGGCAAAATCACTGCAATCTGCATACCTTTGACAACAATTATTTACATAATAATGACCTTATCAATTCTCGTGATCCGTTCCTCGGAGCTTCCGTCGGTTCTCCTTTTGGTTTTAGACGATGCCTTTTCGATGGACGGCATCAGCGGTGGCATATTAGGCTTTATTTTGAGTGGCTCACTCCGCGAGGGCTATTGCAGGGGAATTCTCTCAAACGAGGCGGGCGCAGGCACCTCCTCAACCGCCCACGGCGCAAGCAGTATTCTCTCCCCCTCTGCCTGTGGGCTTATGGGGATGGTCGAGGTTTTCTTTGATACAGTCCTTTTATGCTCATTAACCGGGCTTTCCGTTCTGGTTGCCATTCCTGATGTAACCCGCTACGAAAGCGGTATGAAGCTGGTCTACGATGCTTTTTCATCTGTGCTTGGCTCCTTTGGCAGTATTGCCCTTTTGCTTTCCATAATAATTTTTGCCTATTCGACTATTGTATGCTGGTATTTCTACGGTAGCGAGGCTTACTCTTTTTTATGCAAGAGAAGACCGCGAATATTTTTTACAGCTCTGTTCCTCCTCCTTTTTCCCGCCTTTGCGCTCTTAGGCGAAATCGTTCTTATAGGTATAACCGACATTCTTTTGCTGTTATTGACATTGATAACCTGCGCTACCCTGATAAAAAATTCCGATAGAGTCAGGACCCTATCGGAATCTGGTGGTATTGTATCAAGAGCTTTAACTCGAGGAATTAAAGAAAGCGGATTTTGGACAAAACGGTAAGCTTGCTTTTTTTAACCGCCATATCAATTTCTTCCTCACTTGCGTTTTTGACGAGAACGATGCACTCGTTTTCAAATTTTGTCAGCTCTGTATCCCGGAAGGCGGAGGCGGCAAGCAGCTCCTCCTCGCTTGGGATTGCGATATAATAGCTGCATCGCGCATCCTTGAAGCTCTCCTCGGGTGAGCTTGCTTTCTCAATTATGGGCATAAGCGACGAGCCGCCTCTGCAGGCGTTTACAATATCGGCTACAACCGCCGAGGCTGTTGCGCCCGCGCCGGCACCCTGACCGAAGAACATTATATTGCCGATAGGCTCACCGATGACCTCGATGGCATTGTACACTCCGTTGACATTTGCTAAAGGAAGATGGGCGGGGATAAGGAAGGGGGACACACTGATGTTCATTCTATCCCCTTCAAATACGCATCTGCCAAGCAGCTTGATTCTATGCCCGATATGCTCGGCAAATCTTACATCCGCCTCACGGATTTTTGTTATCCCCTCGGTTGGTATGCTCTCAACATCCAAAAGCCTGCCGCTGACAAGCGAGGAGAGAATTGCGATCTTCCTCGAGGCATCAAGCCCCAGGATATCCGCATCGGGGTTGCGCTCCGCATAGCCGAGGCTCTGCGCGGTCGAAAGAGCCTTCTCAAAGCTGTCACCGTAGGTGAACATCATCGTGAGAATATAGTTTGTGGTCCCGTTAAGAATTCCGCGGATCTCCTTGATTTTATTTTGTCTGACCGAGTGGAGCAGGGGATAGATAACAGGAATTCCGCCTCCCACCGAGGCCTCGAAGAGGTAGGAAACAGGCTGTCCGTTTTCTGTCATCTCGCGACAAACAGACAAAAACTCGTCGCCATATCTCGCCACGACCTCCTTATTGGAGCTTACCACATTTTTGCCCGCCTTAAGCGCCGCTACGGTGAATTCGTATGCCGGGTGCAAGCCGCCCATAACCTCCACCACCGTGCCAACATCGCTATCAGCAAGAATATCATCAAAGGAATGGGTAACAAGCGACTCATAGGGAGAGCCGGGGAAATCTCTCTTATCAAGTATGTATTTAATTGTAACCTCCTCGCCGAGTAAGGCGGCAAGCTCGTCTCTGTTTTTTGTAACGAGATCGGCAACTCCTCCGCCCACAACGCCGAGGCCAAGAATAGCAATATTGGCAGCCTTCATAAAGCCTCCGAAAAAGTATGTTATTCGTTATTTTATCATATCTT
>JAFTRB010000191.1 GCA_017462445.1 Clostridia bacterium | reverse complement strand
TGCAAAGAAGGCGTACAGAATACCCGAGGCGGGCAAGACCGCTAAGGGAACAAATCTTGTAAATATCATAGAGCTTCAGGAGAATGAGTATGTAACGGCTATTATTCCCATTACCGAGTTTGTAGAGGGCGAGTACCTTACTATGATAACCAAGCTTGGAGTTACCAAGAGAACTCTTCTTAAGGAGTTTGAGTACCAGCGCTCCAAGGGTAAGATAGCCATCAATCTTGATGAGGGCGATGAGCTTATATTCGTTCGCCACACCAAGGGTGATGAAAGCCTTATCATAGCGACAAGAGACGGTAATGCGGTGAGATTTGACGAGACTAATGTACGCGCAATGGGACGCGCTGCAAGAGGAGTCAAGGGTATCACCCTTTCGGGAGATGACTATGTTGTCGGCGTTGCTCTTGTTGATGAATCAAAATATCTGCTTACAGTTACCGAGAACGGTATGGGTAAGAGAACCAGATTTGAGGAATTCCGCCAGATGAAGCACAGGGGAGGCAAGGGTGTTGCCTGCCACCATATCACCGAGAAGAGCGGTAAGCTTGCAACAGTTATTACCGTCTGCGAGGACGATGATATCATGCTTATCACCAACGAGGGAACTATTATACGAACTAATGTATCGGGAATTAATATTTACTCCAGAACTGCTACCGGTGTTATAATAATGCGCCTTGATGAGGGAAGCTGGATCAACAATGTAGCTCGCCTTGAGAGGACAGAGGAGATTGAAAAGGAGAGCGCCGAGCTTGATAAGGAAATCAGGGTGAGCGAGCCTGTTTCTGTCAAGGAAGACGACGAGGTAGAGGTTTTGCCGATAGAGGAGCTTGATAATGAGGAATAAAGCTATTACAAAATGTATAGTTTTGTTTACTCTGATTATCTCAATGCTGGCAGGCGTGTTAAGTTTTACATCCTGTAACCGCTCATATGACGAGGAGGAGGTCTTGTCCTGCTGCAGGGAGCTTTTGCCTCGGGCAGAGATGCTGAATGATGTGTATTACGGCAAGGGTATAGCATACAACACCCTCTCCGGTATGCAGAACGGAGCCTACTTTGATGCGGATGTAACACATCTTAAGTCCCTGGGCTTTGAGACGGTTGCCGAGCTGAAGGAGATAACCGAAAAAACCTTTACGCAAGATTACTCGATACAGATTTATGAAAGTATTTTGTCCCCCTTGAATGTGGATGGGGTAAACCTCGGGCTTGCGAGATATTATCAAAGGTACGAGGGAGATAGCGAATTCAATGCTCCGCTATGCATTATGGTCTATTCTAAATTTACCCCACTCTACAAGGATACGGTGGTTTTTGACTACTCATCCTTAAGGGTTGAGGGCTCCAAGGGACAAATTGTCACGGTTTGCGTTGACGCCTCGATTATAAATGATGAGGGAGAGAGTCGGGATACCGTGATAGATATTCAGCTTATTGAAGAGAAGGACGGGTGGCGGATAAATAACCACACCTGGGCAAACTACAACTCCTTTTCCGACAGGCTGGAGGAGCTTGAAAAGGAAGAGTTAAAATAAAATATACAAGCATTTACAAAGTAAAATGAAAAAGGAGAAAGACAATGACCTTTAGCGAAAAACTTGTAAAACTCAGAAAATTGAAGGGGCTTACTCAGGACGAGTTTGCCAGCGCGGTTGGCGTATCCCGCCAGGCTGTGTATAAGTGGGAGTCGGGCCAGTCCTACCCCGAGGTTCCAAAGCTTATCGAGATGAAAAATCTCTTTGGTATCTCAATTGACGATCTTCTTGACGAGAGCTATGAGGTAGTTCTCCCCGAGAAGCCCAAGAGAAAGAGAGCTCCCAAGGTTAAGGCTGCTGTGGAGGAGACTGCCCCCGTAGTTGAGGAGACTGTTGCAGAAGAGGTTGCTCCCGTAGTAGAGGAGACCGTTACAGAGGAGGCTGCCCCTGTGGTTGAGGAGACCGCCAAAGAGGAGGTTGCTCCCGTAGTAGAGGAGACTGTTGCGGAGGAAGCTGCTCCTGTTGTAGAGGAGACCGCTCCCACGGTTGAGGAAAAGGCTGCCGAGCCTGCTCCCGAGGAAAAGCCCAAGAAGAAGGGCTTCTTTGCAAGACTCTTTGGTTTATAATAAACAAATGCCCCTCTCTCCTTGTGACCGAGGGGCATTATAAAAGAATAATTTGGTAATACTGTGAATAAAATGCAGTGGTAGGGCTATAATCTCCAAAAAGGAATTTGGAGGATGTATGGTCAGAGGCTGTCAAAGACGAGTAATTTTTGTAAAGAATACCGGAAGTGAGATGTTCGATGAGGCTCTCTTTTTTGTAGGCGAGGACACAAGCAGAGAGAGAAGCGAGGAGGATATGATAAGGGAGGCGGACCGAATTATATCCGAGGAGATTTGTGACTATGATAAAAGAGAAGGTATTCGCTCCCGCCCACTGAAGGCCATATTAAAGTATGGCATAAGCTTTATTATAGGCGCGCTGTCGGGCTCGCTTTTAGTAGCATTAATGTTGTAGAATGTAAATAATTGTTGACAGAATAAATAAAAAATGTCGCAAAAACATAGTAACGGTAGATGTTTTTTGCGACCTACATAAAGAAAGGTATAAAAATTAAATAGATGAATAAAAGAGAAAAAAGAAGGGCTGACGGCAAGAAGCTCAGGGTTATGTCTCTTGGAGGCCTGCAGGAGATAGGCAAGAATATGACTGTTCTTGAGTATGGCGATGACATCGTTGTAATCGACTGCGGTATGGGCTTTCCGGATGAGGATATGCCCGGCATTGACCTTGTCATACCCGATATAACATATCTGATACAAAACGCCCATAAGGTCAGGGGCATACTTATTACCCACGGTCACGAGGACCATATAGGAGCTGTCCCCTATATACTTGGACAGATAAATGTGCCTGTCTATGGCACGCGTCTTTCTCTTGGAATTATCGAGGGAAAGCTTGACGAGAACCCACCGCCCTGCGAGCCTGAGCTTTACACGGTTGAGGCGGGCGATGTGATTTCACTCGGTGTTTTCAAGGCGGAGTTTATACATGTAAACCACTCTATTGCCGACGCCTGTGCCATTGCCCTGAGGACCCCTGTTGGAATCGTTTATCACTCGGGCGACTTCAAGATTGATGTCTCCCCCATCGATGGGCAGATGATAGACCTGACACGCATAGGCGAATTAGGGCGTGAGGGTGTTACACTTCTGCTCTGCGAGACTACAAACGCCGAAAGGGGCGGCTTCACCCCCTCGGAGAGAACCGTCGGCTCGTCTCTTGAAAGAATTTTTGATAAATATGAGGATAACAGGCTCATAATCGCCACATTTTCCTCTAACATACACAGGGTACAGCAGATTATAAACACAAGCTACCGTCACGGACGAAAGGTGGCTGTCCTTGGCAGAAGTATGGTTAATGTCATTGGCGCGGCAGCCGAGCTTGGCTATATGGATTTGCCGGAGGGTGTGCTTATTGATGTCAGCGAGATAAAGAAGTACAAGCCCTCGCAGATAACCCTGATAACCACAGGCAGCCAGGGCGAGCCGATGTCCGCCCTATACAGAATAGCCTTCTTCGAGCATGACAGAGTAAAGCTCACGCCTAACGATGTGGTCGTGCTTTCCTCCAGCGCCATTCCCGGAAATGAGAAGCTCATAGGCAAGATAATTAACGCGCTTATCCGCGCCGGTGTAAAGGTTGTAAATGACTCGGTCGAGGATGTCCATGTCTCGGGCCACGCCTGCTCGGATGAAATCAAGCTGATAATGTCGCTTTTGAAGCCTAAATTCTTTATGCCAATTCACGGCGAATACCGTCATCTGTACGCAGGCAAGGATATTGCCGAGTTTATGGGTATACCCTCGGAGAATATTTTTATCAGCGAGATAGGTAAGGTTCTGGAGCTGGATAAGAAGAGCGCCGCCTTTGCAGGAGAGGTTCCCTCGGGCAAGGTTCTCGTTGACGGAGCAGGCGTCGGTGATATAGGCAATGTGGTGCTTCGCGACAGAAAGCATCTGGCAGAGGATGGCCTGGTTGTTGTAGTAGCCACCGTCCAGGAGGGAGAGATTATTTCAGGGCCTGATATCGTCTCTCGCGGATTTGTCTATGTCAAGGAGTCCGAGGAGCTTATGCGCCGTGTCCGTGAGGTTGCCGCCTCCGCCATTGAGAAGGTTATCGGCAAAAGATATATGGATTGGGCGCAGATAAAGTCAACGATCCGCGATGACCTGGCGAAGTTCATCTTCAAGGAAACCAAGAGAAAGCCGATGATTTTGCCGATAATAATGGATATATAGTTGTTAGTGGCTAGTGTTCAGTGTTCAGTGGCTAGTGGTTAGTGGGCAGTAGGCAGTAGGCATTAGGCAATAGGCAGTAGGTAGTGGTCGGTGGGCAGTGGTGTAGGGACCGGCGTTAGGGCGGTCCGTGTGGGATAAGCCACAGAGCAAGCCCAGCCCAACAAAGGAGCGCCACACCCAAGCCTCCCTCCGGGAGGGAGGTGGCACGAGCCTGCGAGTGACGAAGGGAGAGCGCGAAAAGCATTGTACCCTCTGAGCAAGACCTCTCAAAAATA
>JAFTRB010000190.1 GCA_017462445.1 Clostridia bacterium | reverse complement strand
GGCTGTTCTTAACCATATGAGAGAGCGCCTCTCCGACTATCAGGAGCAGTACGGCGACCTCTACAACCTGGAGGCAACTCCTGCCGAGTCCACCTCCTACCGTCTTGCAAAGCACGATAAGAAGTTCTATCCCGACATTATCACCGCCTCCGACAAGACTCAGGGCAACACCCCCTACTACACCAACTCCAGCCATCTTCCCGTTGGCTTTACCGATGATATCTTTGAGGCTCTTGATATGCAGGACGAGCTTCACACCCTCTACACCTCGGGTACGGTATTCCACGCCTTCCTTGGCGAGAAGCTCCCCGACTGGAAGAGCGCGGCTACCCTCGTTCGTACCATTGCAGAGCATTACAGATTGCCCTACTACTCCATCTCTCCCACCTACTCCGTATGTAAGAACCACGGCTACCTTGTAGGCGAGCAGTTCGTTTGCCCCGAGTGCGGTGAGAAGACCGAGGTATACTCCAGAATTACAGGCTACTACCGCCCCGTACAGAACTGGAATGACGGTAAGGCAGAGGAGTACAAGGCAAGACGCGTGTACTCTCACTCCAAGCTTACAGGCAAGCAGCCCCTGACCGATGCAGAAAGAGCGGAGAAGTTCAGCGCAGCTCCCACCGCCGAGGTTAAGGCTCCCGAGAGAGTTATCCTCTTCACCACCGCCACCTGCCCTAACTGCAAGGCGGCGAAGATGATGCTTGACAAGGCGGGCGTGGAGTATGAGGTCGTTCTCGCAAACGACAGGCCCGAGCTTGTAGCTCAGTTCGAGATCAAGCAGGCTCCCACCCTCGTTGTAGTTGCCGGCGATATGTACAACAAGTATGTATCGGTAGGCGAGGTTAAGAGATACATCGAGAGCAAGAAGTAATTAAACCGAGCTAGCCTCTAAGGCTAAAAAACAGGTCGAGTCAATCCCTTTTGGTTGTTGGCTCGACCTTCTTATAGAGGAGAAAAATATGTACGATATAGTTGTTGTTGGCGCAGGTCCTGCGGGGCTTACCGCCGCCATATACGCAAGAAGAGCAGAGAAGAGTGTCCTCGTTATCGAGAAGGAGGGCTTCGGCGGTCAGATTACCCACTCCCCCCGTGTAGAGAACTATCCCGGCTTCAGTGCCCTCTCGGGGCAGGAGCTTGGCGATTTGATGCTGGAGCAGGCATTGGGGCTTGGCGCAGAGGTAGAATTTGAAACGGTTACGGGCATCTCGGGCGAAAAGGGCAATATCACCGTCGCCACCGAGTACGGCGAATACACCGCCAAGGCGGTTATTCTTGCCACAGGCTCCAAGCATCGCACCCTCGGCATTGAGGGCGAGGAGAAGTACACGGGCGAGGGCATTTCCTACTGCGCGGTCTGCGATGGCGCCTTCTACAAGGATAGGTCGGTTGCTATGATTGGCGGAGGGAACTCGGCGCTTGTTGAGGCGGTCCTTCTGTCCGAGAGCTGCAGCTCGGTCACTGTGGTGCAGAACCTTGCCTTTCTCACGGGAGAAAAAAAGCTTGCCGAGATTTTGGGTAAGAAGGATAATGTAAGAATTATTCTTTCCACCGTTGTCGACTCCATCATCGAGGAGAACGGCGCCTTCGGCGGTATCCGTATCAGGAACACCGAGAGTGGCGAAACAGAAGAGCTGCGTGTTGACGGAATGTTCGTCGCCATCGGTCAGGTTCCCGAGTGCCGGCCCTTTGCCGATGTCATCACCCTGAACCCCCAGGGCTATGCCGAGGCTGGCGAGGATTGCCTCCCCGAGAGCCGTCTTGAGGGCGTGTTTGTCGCAGGTGATTGCCGCACCAAGGCTATCCGCCAGGTAACAACAGCCACCGCCGACGGAGCGGTTGCCGCCCTTGCCGCCTGCCTCTTTATCGACTCGCTGTAATTTGGATATAGAAAAGAGAGAGTAGCGCTTGCAAAATGCAGGACAAACTACTCTCTCTTTTTTTATTCGATTTCAGAAGGCTCTCGAGTCGGTCGGCAAGCTTCCTTTATTAAAGCTCGTTGCCATCCTTGTCAAAGAGGGGAAGCCTTTCGAGGAATATAATATCCTTTCTGCTTGCCGCATCGCCCTCGGCAAGGATTGCCATCTTGCCTACGATCTCGCCGCCCGCCTGATTTACCAGGTTCTCCAGCGACAGAAGCGAGCCACCTGTGGAGATAACATCGTCTACGATAAGAACACGCTTGCCGCGGAGGTATTCCGCATCGTCGCCGTCTATGTACAGTGTCTGCTTGGCGGTGGTGGTAATGGACTGTGTCTCACACTTAACCACATCCTTCATATAGAGCTTAACCGACTTGCGCGCCAGGACATATCTGTTTCTGCCGCTGATGGCGCACATCTCGTGAATAAGCGGAATTCCCTTGGACTCGGCTGTGATAAGAACATCGTGTTCGGGTGCCTTGGCATATAGCGCCTCGGCGCACCTCTTTGTCAGCTCCACATCGCCAAACAGGACAAATGCGGCAATATGCATGCTCTCGCCCAGGGGGCAAAGCGGAAGATCTCTTTCAATCCCTGCAACCTTAAGCCTGTAAAACATAATGATAATCCTCTCAATCGGTATTTATTAAAGATAGCACTATCATTATACAACAAAGACTGCGCTTTTGCAAGGGGTTGATGCTTTTTTATAGATAAAAGTCGTGGTTGCCTATCGTGTAGGCATAGGGGCGGTTGTTTACGATCCAGCTTGAATGAGCGATCCTGGGATTTAAGAAGTACATAGCATTGTCGGACAGGCTAACTCCTTCAAGGCAGATTTTCGCCGCAAGGGTAGCGGTAAAGGACGGACTATTGTATATTGTCCCGTTCGCCACAGGGCTGAACTGAATACCGTATCTCTTGTCAAAGATAACACCCCAGATGGTATTAGGAAACTGGCTTGATTTTACTCGGTTGAGAATGACATCTCCCACCGCAATCTGCCCGAGGAGCGACTCGCCTCCCGCCTCCGCCATTATAATTCTGCCAAGCCAGAGAACCTCGTCCTCGCGGTAGTATTGGCTGGCGGGCTTAAGTGGGTTTACAGAGCCGGAAAGCAACACGCCCCCGGATGTAGACATAGAAAGCCCCAATGCCTTGGCAACAGTAGATGCAGGAATATACATTCTTCCGTTGCTCATCACCACCGCGGGCGAGAAGTTAAAGAGGGGCCTATCGTTGGCATATACCACATATGCGCCGTCGGTGGCGGTGAGGGTTAGTCCCTTCATTCTTACCGTTATAGTTCTCGTTGCGGATGAATAGGAGACGGACGCTCCCAGAGCGGCAAAGCTTGCGCGAACAGGCAGATAGTAGATATCGTTTATTCTTATTGCCTCCCGCCCCAGATTTATTCCACCCAACGAGGCAGATATCTTTTGGTAAGAATAGATGCTTTTATTCGACATGGGTGGCAGGGAATAGTTGATTTTCCTCGCTCTCTCTCCGCCGCTTAATTCCTCTCTGCTTGCTGCTCTATTTTGATATGTAGGCAAACTATTATTTACATTTTCTCCGTCGTCTGACAGGTATGTACCATTGCTTATCTCCATATCCTGATAGGACTCGCCTCGGGCTTCATAGCCCTGCAAGCCCTCGGCATAGACACTTGGCAAGCCCCCAACAGCCAGCGGCGCCGCAAGAGCCATTGCCAAAAGCGATGTAAGTATTTTCTCTTTTCTCTTTGTCATCAATTCCTCCTTTCGCTTGTACTATTATTCTACCATACTCCACCCATCCCCTTCAATGCAAAATGTCTGCCAATTATGGCAGCGGCTGGAAGCATGAAACGGCTAGGCTTGCTTACCCCAGCCTTCTCCCGCGGGATGAATGCAAAGATATCCGTTTGCGCGTCTGTCTTGGTATAAGGTGAAACAGAACGGGGCTAATATTAAAGCCTTCCCGGGCAGAGGAAGGCTTTAATATGGCTCGTTTTTTGTTGATTTGAAAAACAACTTATTTCACACGGTTAATTTTGCTCGCAAGCCTTGATGACAGGGAAGGCCCTTTTTATTATCTCTTACCTTATCGCGCTCTGGAAGGCGACCGCCTTGCCGAGAATTTTTATGTGGTCAAGCTCCTCGCCAAGGTAGACGAGGGGGGCGTATCTGGGGTTCTCGGGCGAGAGAATAAGCTTGCATTCCTCGGGGTAGTAATAGACGCGCTTGAGTGTTGCCTCGTCGCCTGCGATAACCGCGGCAATCTCGCCGTTCTCCACGGTGTCCTGGGAGCGGATAAATACGATATCGCCGTCATAAATCCGGGCGCCGATCATGGAGTCACCCTGGGCGCGGAGGCAGAAGTCGGCATCGATGCTCCCGTCGGCGGTGACAAAGCTCTCATACTCCGCCTCTGCATAGATTGGCTCGCCACAGGCAATGTTGCCGAGCACGGGAAGCCGCTTTGCGTGGAGGGGGAGAATATTATTATAGGAAGAATTTGCGGAATAGGAGCTATCCCAGCCCATAAGATGGGAGGGGTGAACACCGAGGCACTCCGCAAGCCTCTCAATCTTTTCGCGCGGGATATTGTCAATTTCGCCTGTCTCGTAGCGGTGAATGGTCTGCTTGGTGGTTCCGATCATCTTGCCGAGCTGCTCGAGGGACAGCCCTCTTTCAAGCCGTAGCTCCTTAATTCTGGATTTTTTCATATTCAACTCCTTCTGTAACCTAAAATGCAACCTTGCTGAATACATAATAACATATCGTCACCCAAAATGCAATAGTTTTTCGAAAAAAATTCAAAAAGTTACTTGACAAGTGACGAAACATCTGCTATAATCATCTCAAAGCGAGTCACTTCTCCCGTGACGGAGCGGAAAAACAGGCTCCGTACGCTCGCTCTGCCACAGCCCCGAGTGGCATAAGCTTTATTGGTTTTTATTAAGTATATCCTATCCGGTGATTTGAATTATTCTTGATAGGGTTGTGAATTTGATTATTGTGAAAGGAGTTAAATGTTTTACACAAATTACAGCAGCTACGAGGGTGAGCCTGTTCGGCTCTACCGCTCGGTTGGCGAGATCAGACGGGATATTTGTGAGATCAAGCGCCGCATAGCCTCCACCGATGAAAGGCTGAATGTGCGGCTGCTCCTGGGCGAGATTGCCTCCGAGTGTACAGGCAAGGAAGCGGAGCAATGGGTTCCCATTCTGCGAGATCTTGTGAGCGAGGCGGAGGATACCCTGGAGGGGCTCAAGAGCCTTAAGACGGGGCTTGACGAATTATTTTCAGAGCTGGAGGACACCAAATGGGCACAAGGTATGTAAGGCAGGAGGAGCTTGGCTACACTCCCACGCTCGACTCATTGGTGGTTGCTCTCTGCGCCGACTATTTCCGCCGCCAGGACGCCATCGAGGGCGCAAGATTCTCACGGCGCGTGGATATGGAGTACCGCTATCTCAATTATCTCATTCATGAGGCGGCAGCCGAGATTGCGGGAGAGCGAGAGGCGCTTACCTTTATTGAGGAGATCGGGCAAAAAATCGGCTATGCCGCATCCTCCATCTACCTCTCGGAGAACGCCTACAAGGTTAGAAAGCAGGAGGTGAAGACAGGAATAGCGCGCAAGCTACATCTTCTGGATTAATTTTTTTCTCTGCCAGGTTGTGACATTTTTCTTCTCTTGCGCCGTGCTATACTACCCGTGAAAGCAAAAAACAAGGAGAGGAAAATGTACATGGACTCTTTAAGGCTATCCTCGGTCGGCGCGCGGTTGATCTGCGCCATAGATTGCGAGATAGATCACCACACCGCAAGCAGCCTCCGCACACGAATAGACAGAGAAATCTTTCTGAAGCGGCCGAGCGTTCTGGAGCTGGACTTCCGCTCGGTTCGGTTTATGGACTCCTCCGGTCTTGCCCTTATAGTTGGCAGGGTAGAGACAATGGAGGCGGTCGGCGGACGGGTTATTTTAACTAATATGGGCAGCAGTCTGCAAAAGCTATTGCGGCTTTCCGGCATAGACAGGCTGAAGGGATTAACTCTTGAGGGTGGTGTAAAATGAGAAGAATTATAAATGAGATGAAGCTGCGTCTTTCGTCAAGGAGCGTAAACGAGAGCGTTGCAAGAAGCTGCATATCCGCCTTTGTGGCCGAGCTTAATCCAACGGTGGAGGAGCTTGGCGATTTGCGGTGCGCGGTAAGCGAGGCGGTTACAAACTGCATAGTCCACGCTTACAGGGATTTGCCCCCGGGCGAGGTCGGCTACATATACATATCTGTCCGCCTCTATGACACAAGGGAGGTCACTGTCGAGATTTCCGACAACGGCTGTGGCATAGAGGATATATCCAAGGCGCGTGAGCCGATGTTCACCACAGGGGATGGGGCAGAGAGATGTGGCATGGGCTTTCTCGTTATGGAGAGCTTTACCGACACTATGACGGTCAAGTCACGGGTCGGCAAGGGTACAACCGTTCTCCTCGGGAAAATTTTAAGGTCCTGACCCTTGGGGCAATAATGAAGGATGTAATTGAAAAAGAGCGACCCTTTGACAAAAATCCGGAGCTTGTCAAGCGATTTCGTAGCGGAGACAGAGAGGCTGGAGAGGAGCTGATCAGGCTTAACACGCCGCTTATCTACCGTATCGCCGCCCGTTTTCGCGAGAGGTGTGACGACCCGCAGGATCTCATCGAATGCGGAACGATGGGACTGTGTAAGGCGATAAATACCTTCGACACCGAGCGAGGCTTTGCCTTCTCCACCTATGCGGTTCCGCTTATTATGGGTGAGATGCGCCGCTTTCTGCGCGATGACGGAATGATAAAGGTTTCCAGGGAGGAGCGCCGACTCTGCGCTATCCTGAACCGCGAGAGGGAGCGCCGGCTTTCAAACGGAGATAGGGCGGATCTTGCCAGCCTCGCAGAGGCGGTTGGTGTAAGCGTCCAGGATGCCTCCCGCGCCCTCTTCTGTGAGTCGGCCGTTCGCTCGCTTGAGGAGAGTGTCGGAGGGGATGACGAGTCGCTTACCCTGGGAAGCACCATATCCGACGAGAGCGAGGTGGAGGACAGGTTTGACCGAATGGCTCTGTATCTCGCCATCGAAAAGCTTTGCGAGAGGGACAGAAGAATAATCATTCTCCGCTATTTCCGCGATTTCTCCCAGACCGAGACCGCAAAAATATTAGGACTCTCCCAGGTGAAGATCTCCAGGGAGGAAAAGAAGATTATGGCGAAGCTCCGCAGGGAGATGGCGGTGGAGTAGAAGAGATGCCTCGCCTCGCTCGGCGTGATATGCTACTTCGTAGCGTGATATGCCGCTTCGTGGCGTGATATGCTACTTCGTGGCGTGATATGCTACTTCGTAGCGTGATATGCTACTTCGTAGCGTGGGGAAAACGGATAGAAAAGGCTCTCTAAAGCGCAGGAAAAATTCCAAAAAAGACCAAGTTTACAAAAAGGTATTGATTTTTTAACACTAATATTATAAAATAATAAAGAATATGGCAATTATGCTAAAAACAGGAGGTTTTTATGAAGCTAAGACCCTTATTTGATAAGGTTGTTTTGAAAAAGGTGGAGGCTCAGGAGACTACCAAGGCAGGTATCTTCCTTCCCGGCTCCGCTCAGGAGAAGCCCCAGGTGTCCGAGATCGTTGCAGTCGGCCCGGGTGGCATCGTTAATGGCAAGGAGGTCGTTATGACTCTCACCGTCGGTGACAAGGTTATCACCGGCAAGTATACCGGCACCGAGGTAAAGCTGGATGGCACCGATTATGTAATCGTTAGCCAGTCGGATATTCTCGCGGTTGTCGAGGACTAATTCAGAAAGGATTTTTGTGTAATGGCAAAGGAAATTATTTACGGAATGGATGCCAGAAGCGCACTGCTTCGCGGCGTTGATAAGCTTGCCGATACGGTAAAGATTACCCTCGGCCCCAAGGGAAGAAATGTTGTGCTTGACAAGAAGTTCGGCGCTCCCCTTATCACTAATGACGGTGTAACCATCGCTAAGGAGATCGAGCTTGAGAATGCTGCCGAGAATATGGGCGCACAGCTCGTTCGTGAGGTTGCAACCAAGACCAATGATGCCGCAGGTGACGGTACTACCACAGCTACCCTCCTCGCTCAGGCTCTTATCCACGAGGGTATGAAGAATGTTACCGCCGGCGCAAACCCCATGGTACTTCGCAAGGGTATCTTCAAGGCTGTAG
>JAFTRB010000189.1 GCA_017462445.1 Clostridia bacterium | reverse complement strand
CGCCTGTCGGTTGCAATCGGCGATTTCTGCTCTAAATCAAGCGAGCCCCAAAAGTTGCTTCGCACTAAGAATTCAGCATTTACAGCTATTTTAAGCTTGAACGCCTTGATTTTGCTGAATTCCTAATGACTCAGCCCCTTTCGTTTTTCTCCGCTAGGAGCAGGCAAGCGGGATCTTTCCGCTTTGAGAAACCGGAAAGGACAACATTATTACCAAAAAAGAGCAAAAGCTTAAATGCAACTAAAAGTTTACATTTTTTGACACAAAAAGAAGATGTTGACATCTCAACAACTTTGTGCTATAATTATTGTGTGCGGACTTTTTTAAGCCGCCAGGCTCCATAGGATAGCATATGGCAAAATGCGCGTGACATATCCGAATGGATTAAACAAGGAGGATAAAGGGGACAATAACATAAACCAATCTGAAAAAGAAAAATGCGTATAAAACGCAAAAAGGAGCTTATAATGAATAAATATATAATTTACACCGACTCCGCCTGCGATATCAAGCCCGAAATGCTCGAGGAATGGGGAGTCAAGAGCGTTGCCCTTACCTTCAGATTTAACGGAGAGGATAAGGAATACGGCAACAACGACATGGATATCTCCGAGTTCTATGGCAAAATGCGCTCGGGCGCTGTGGCAAAGACTGCCGCCGCCAACTCCGAGACCTTCCGCTTAGCCTTCCTCGAAGAGGTTGAAAAGGGGAACGATGTTCTCTACCTCGGCTTCTCCTCAGGGCTTTCAACCACCTTCAACTCGGCTCGCATTGCTGCCGAGGCTATAAACGCCGAGCATGGCGCGAGGGTCACGGTCATTGATACCCTTTCCGCCTCCGCGGGCTTTGGAATGCTTGTGTACCTGGCAAAGGAAAAGAAGAACTCCGGTGCGTCGCTCGCCGAGGTTGCCGAATATATCAAGGAAACTATTCCACATATGTGTCACTGGTTCACCGTTGACGACCTTGAATACCTTAAGAGGGGCGGAAGAGTAAGCGGTGTTACCGCCTTTGTGGGCAATCTTCTCGGTATTAAGCCCGTTCTCCATATGGATAACGAGGGACATCTTATCAAAAGAGACACCGTAAGAGGAAGAAAGAAGTCCATCATCGCTCTTGCGGATATGTATGACAAGCTTGCTGTGACTCCCGACGAGGGAACTGTATTCATCTGTCAGGCAGACTGCTCCACTGATGCAGACGCTCTCGCCGCTCTGGTAAAGGAGAGACATGGCGTTGATGTAAAGCTTATAGTAGACACCGGCACAGTAATAGGCGCGCATTCGGGCCCCGGCACTCTTGCGCTATTCTTCATTGGTAAAGAAAGATGACACTGGGATAAAGGCCAAGAAAGGAATTCTATATGGCAGAGAAAAAGCAGGCAAAAAAGAGCCTATCGAAAAAGCAAACAGCCCCCACCAAGAGGGGTATCAGATATTTGGGCGGACAGCTTCTCCTCAAAATGGCGCAGGGAGGCGCCGCCGAGCTGAGAAACAACGCAGACGAGGTAAACAAGCTTAATGTATTCCCTGTTCCCGACGGAGATACAGGCGACAACATGATGATGACAATCGAGAGCGGTGTGGAGACCATCAACGGACTCGATACCGATAACCTCGCAGAGGTAATGCATGTGCTGTCCCACGGAATGCTCCTCGGCGCAAGAGGAAACTCGGGCGTTATCCTCTCCCAGTTCTTTGCAGGAATTGCAAAGGGCTTTGAGGGTGTGGAGCAGGCAAGCCCCAAGGAGCTTGGCAAGGCTCTCGAGCAGGGCGTTGAGCAGGCGTATACCTCGGTTATGACTCCCACCGAGGGAACAATTCTTACGGTTGCGCGCGAATCGGTTGAGTATGCGGTCAAGAACCTCCACCCTCAAAGCACCATCAAGACCTTCTTCCAGGATCTTGTAGACGAGATGCACGCATCGCTCGACCGCACACCCGAGATTCTGACGGTGCTTAAGGAGGCAAATGTCGTTGATAGCGGCGGAGCAGGTCTGCTCTACATCTTCGACGGCTTCAATCGAGTTCTCAACGGCAAGGAAATTCCCACCGCCGAGGAGACCGAGAATAAAAAGGCAGTGTCCATTGTTCCCACCG
The DNA here is from genome assembly GCA_017462445.1 of Clostridia bacterium. The sequence goes on along the minus strand of JAFTRB010000189.1, from coordinate 3,562 downwards.
GCAGCTTCGGCCCGGATAGCGAGATGACCTACGGCTACTGCACCGAGCTTCTCATACAGCTCCAGAACAAGAAGGTGGATATCAATGCCTACGACATCGAGCCGCTGAAGCAATTTCTTGCCGAAATCGGAGACTCGGTAGTCGCCTTCAAGACCGAGAGCATAGTAAAGGTTCATGTTCATACCCTCACCCCCGAGCGCGTGCTGGCTAAATGCCGCGAGATCGGCGAATTTCTTACTGTAAAGATTGAAAATATGTCGCTCCAGCACACCGAGAGCGAGATGGCAAAGGCCGAGCAGAAGGCGGAGCCCCAAGTAACCGTTACAGAGGCAGCTCCTCAAAGAGAGAAGAAAAGATACGGAATTGTTGCGGTATGCAACGGTCAGGGCTTAATCGAGGTGTTCACCCAGCTTGGCGCTGACATAATAGTCGAGGGCGGACAGACCTGCAACCCCTCCACCAACGATTTTCTGGCTGCCTTTGCAAAGGTCAACGCCGACAACATCCTGGTGTTCCCCAACAACAGCAACATCTTTATGGCGGCAACCCAGGCGGCGGAGATGTACACCGATGCCCGAGTCTTGGTTGTTCCAAGCAAGTATATGGGAACAGGCTATGTCGCCCTCGCCTATGTCGACCAGGAGTGCGAGGATGCCGACGCAATGGTAGAAACGCTCACCGAGGCTATGGCAAATGTCAAGACCGGCTACATCTCCCCCTCTATCAGGGATGCGGATATCGGCGGCGTGCATATCGAGATCGGTGACACCATTGGAATAATCAACAAGGAGATCGTGGTTTCGGACAAGGACAAGGTCTCGGCAGCTCTGCGCACGGTAGATGCAATGCTGGACGAGGACCGCTTTATGCTCACCATTATTGCCGGAGCCGACACCACCGAGGAGGAGCGCAACGCCTTAGGCAAGCATATCAGCGAGAGCCACCCCGACATAGAGATCTATGTGCTTGACGGAGGTCAGGAGATTTACCCGTATATCTTCGTGGCTGAATAAGGAGACAAAATGATCAAAGCGGTATTATTCGATCTTGACGGCACCCTCCTGCCTCTTGATATGGATGTATTCGTGCCAAGCTACTTTGGCAGGCTGGCAAAGCACCTCGCCGCCTACGGAATGGACACAGAGCTTTTAATAAAGGCGATCTGGGCAGGAACCCACGCAATGATTAAAAACGACGGAGCCACCACCAACGAGCGTGTCTTTTGGCGTGTGGTAAACGAGCTTTTCGGCTACGATGTCGAAAAGGAGCACAGCGCCCACTTCGAGGAATTTTACGAAAAGCATTTTGACGAGATCGCCGCCGATTGCGGCTTTACCCCGAGGAGTGCGGAGACGGTTTCCCGTCTGCACGAAATGGGCATCAGGACGGTGCTGGCAACAAATCCCGTCTTCCCGAGAATTGCCACGCAAAAGCGCATCAGATGGGCGGGGTTAAGCGAGGATGACTTCCTCCTCTACACCACCTACGAAAACTCCAGGCACTGCAAGCCGAACCCAAGCTACTACCTCGATGTACTCGAGGAATGCGGGCTTCGCGCGGAGGAATGCCTGATGGTAGGCAATGACGCGATAGAGGATATGGTTCCCCTCTCCCTCGGTATGAAGGTATTCCTTCTCACCGACTGTCTCTACAACAAGAAGAACGTGGACATCTCCGACTACCCGAGAGGTGGCTTCGACGAAATGTGGGAATATATCAATTCGCTTCTTTAAGGTGTTGCACTTGATAGTATAATTCACCTACTGAATAACAAAAACCGCCCTTTTTCGGGCGGTTTTTTTACCAATCGACAGTTCGTGTCCAAAAAATTTACAAAAGTAACTTGATTTACCTATATATAAATGTTAAAATAAATTGTTAAAGTATATCAATCAGCGAGGTACCTATGAACGATCCAAAAGATAACCTCATTGTGATCATACCTGCCTATGAGCCGCCGACGGAATTCGTTTCCTACGCCAGGGAGGTCGCCTCCTTCGCCAAGGCGCTTGTGGTTATCAACGACGGCAGCAAGGATGAGTACAATCCAATCTTTGATGAGATTGCCAAAATAGAAAATGTTTCCTACCTGACATATGAGGGCAACCACGGCAAGGGCTATGCGCTCAAGACCGCCTTTAAGTATTGCCTGGAGCATTTTGACCCGGAGGATGTTCTTGTCACCGCCGACTGTGACGGTCAGCACCGCATCAAGGATATCAAGAATGTCTACCGCGATGCCTCCACTCACCCAAACGCGCTTATGCTTGGCTCCCGCGATTTTACAAGCCCCAATGTGCCAAAGCGCAGCCTCTCCGGCAACCTTATGATGCGCCGTATTTTCCGCTGGCTCTACGGAATAAGGGTATATGATACACAGACAGGACTGCGCGGCTTCCGCGTTAAAATGAGCGAGGGCTTCCTCCACATCAAGGGCAATCGCTTTGAGTTTGAGATGGAAATGCTGATCTACTCCCAGAGAAATAATATCGAGATTCTGGAAACTCCGATAGACACGGTCTATGCTGCCGACCCGGCAGAGCATGTCTCCCACTTCAAGACCTTTTCCGACTCCGCCCGTATCATTGGCGTATCGGCAAAGAACCTGGGACTCTATTTCCTCTCCAGCGGAATCTCCGCGGTGCTTGATGTTCTCATCTTCTTCCTCCTGACGCAGTTTGTGCTGGGAGAAATGAGCGCGGTCAACACCCTTATCGCCACCGTTGTGGCAAGGGTATGCTCCTCCATAGTCAACTTTATCCTGAACTTCAAGATGGTATTCCACGGCGAATCGCGATGGTCTATCATCAAATACTACATACTGTGGTTCTTCCAGCTTGGCGCGGACTACGGTCTTACCTTCCTCTTTGGAAATATCATCATCGGCAACGAAAGCCTGCTCTGGGTCGTCAAGGCCTGTGTCAGCCTATTCCTTGCGCTGATCAGCTTCCAGATACAAAAGAATTGGGTATTCAAAAAGAGCAGCCCCCGCAAGTTCTGGGGTCCGCTTGCAAGGTTCCTGAAGTTCTTTGCCTGCGCCTTCTCCAAGAAGTACAGATGCAATGTCCTCCCCTATGACGAGCCTGTACTGTATGTTGCAAGGCATCTCAATATGCACGGCCCCTACTCTACCCTGAAATGGTTGCCCTTCGATGTGCATCCGATGATTTTCTCCCCCTTCCATACGCAGAAGGATTGCTATCACCAGTACCGTGACTATACCTTCACCGTCAGGGCAGGCAAGAAAAAGCCAAAATTCCATCTTCGCGACTTCCTGGCAAGTCTCTTTGTTCCCCTCCCCGTAAAGTCGCTTCGCTCCATTCCCGTCTATCGCGGAGGTATCGACTCGATGAAGACCTTCCGCCGCGCAATGGATTGCTTCCTTAAGAACGAGAGCGTAATAGTCTACCCCGATATCGCCTACACCGCCGACTCCACCGAGGCAAGCGGAATATACGACGGCTTCCTCTATCTCGGCGAGGTGTATAAGCGCAAAACAGGCAAAAGCCTGCGCATTGTGCCTATCTACATCGACGATGAGAACAAAAGGCTGGAGGAAATG
>JAFTRB010000188.1 GCA_017462445.1 Clostridia bacterium | reverse complement strand
TATGAAGAAGAACGGCAATGACAAGCGCTGCTTCTTCCATATAAGCGACGAGCCACAGCTTGAGCATCTTGAGTTCTACAAGGCGGCAAAGGCCTCTATTGCCGATCTGCTTGAGGGCTACCCCATTATGGATGCGCTCTCACACTACGAGTTCTATGCCGACGGCATCGTTGACCTGCCCATTCCTGTAAATGACCATATCGAGCCATTTATTGAGCATAATGTTCCCAACCTCTGGACCTACTACTGCTGCGGACAGAGCATCGGTGTATCAAACCGCCTGATTGCTATGCCCTCGGCAAGAAACCGCTCCATCGGTATGCAGATGTTCAAGTATGACATCGTTGGCTTCCTTCAGTGGGGCTATAACTTCTATAACACCCAACACTCGGTTTCCGAGGTTAACCCCTTCCTTGATGTAAGCGGCGGTCACTGGGTGCCTGCAGGCGACGCCTTCTCTGTTTATCCCGGACTTAACGGCGAGGCGCTCGAGTCGCTCCGCATTCTTGTCTTCCACGACGCTATCCAGGATATCTCTGCTATGAAGCTCTGCGCCTCCCTCTACTCCAAGGAGGAGGTTGTCAAGGCAATCGAGGAGGTCCTTGGCACCACCCTCACCTTCAGCGTATGCGCTTACGAGGCAAAAACAATGCTTGCTATCCGCGGCAGAATTAACGAGATGATTAAGGCAAGACTTTGATCAAACCGCTTTTGTGTACATATATCAACAGAAAAAAGCCCCATTTTCGGGGCTATTTTCTGTTATAATCATTGTTTTATTATAGTATTGGGTATTAATGAAGCTCAAGCTCGTCTATATGAATCTTAACTCCCTGTGTACGCAGATAATCCTGCAGGGCAGCAATATCTACGCTTGCAACATCATCGGTCATAGCTGCGCAAGCACCTGCCGCCTCACCGGAAACCGCACAGACGGGAATAACCCGGGTGATATCCCACATTGCATCGGTAGCACCAAAGCATCTGCCCGCAGCAAGGAGATTCTTTATGTCCTTGTTATATAGGGCGGAAAGCGGAAGCTCGTATATCGGTCCACTCTTACGCCAGTTGGAGAAGGTGCCAACAGAGTCGGGAAAATGGCGGTGGTCATCGGTGGTATCCATCACCAAAAGCCCCTTGATGCCCCTGGTCATTCTTATCTGCGGAATTGTGCCGATGGTGACGGGGAGAAGGTCGGGAATCTCCTCGCGCTTCCTCAAAAAATTATTCATTAAAGATGAGTGGGACAGCTGAACCATATCGGACAGCTCCTCTGTCTCAAGGCCGACAAAGCGGCGGTTGTGAAGCATAGGAATGTCCTGCCCGGGGATTTTATCCTCATCGGGGATATCGCAAAAGCCACACATATTCAGCTCGAAGGAACGGTTGCCGTAGCCATAGTACCATGCGGCAAGCACATTGCCCTGACTGAAGATCATGCACTCGGCTCCGGCAAGCCTGCATATATCGGCGTCACCTGTACAGTCGACCACGGATTTTCTGACGGCAATTGCCTTTCTGCCCGACTTACCCTCAATTATGACATTGGTAATTTTGCCACCCTCCACAGTAGTTCCCGTGGCAACCGCGCCATAGAGAATTCGCACACCCGCCTCGCGAAGAACCCTCTCACAGGAGATGGCGAAAAGCTGGGCGTTGAACTGTACCTCAAAGCGCTTTCCGCTTTTGCGACTCTCATAATCACCGCCATCAAGCCAAGCCTCGGGGTATCTGTCCTCATAGCCATACTCAATTGAGAGGCGGAGCAGCTCCTCGGCAAGACCGAAGGTAACCTGATTGCCATTGCCGTCACAGAGTGCAAGATATATGGTAACGATGCCTGCTGTGGCAAGTCCGCCAAGCATGAAGCCGCGGTCGAGAAGGATTACCTCTGCACCGTGCCTTGCGGCAGCAAGAGCAGCTGCGACACCGGCAACTCCACCGCCTGCAACGCAAACATCGCATTCGTATTTTACAGGTGTGGAGAGTGCTTCATTAATAAAGCTCATTTTTATTTCCCCCAACAGAATAAATTATAAGATAATTATATACCGATGTGTGCCCTTTGTCAAGAGCACCTCTTCATTATTATATTGCAATACTGTATCATTTTCAGGTATAGAGAGCTCGAGCTCCTCGCCCCTGTCCGTGCGAGAAATAGCAATGCTTAACTCGCCAATCGGAAGCAGCAGTGAAGCGGACATTCGAGCAACACCTTCAGGCAAACGAGGCTTAATGATGAGCCTGGCAAAGCCGAAGGAGTCCTCCCGCTGTGAAATTCCTAAAAAGCCCTCAAAAATCTGACGAGAGCAGGCAGAGAACATAGGATGGCAGTGCGAGCCGTTGCCGTTCATATACTCCCAAAGCGTGGTTGCCCCCTTATCCATCAAATAGCCAAAGGAGCCGATGCAATGCGAGGTAAGAAGCGAGAAGGCAATATCGGCATAGCCCCATCTGACAAGCTGCTCTATCAAAAGATCTGCGCCAAGGAAGCCACAATCGATAACACCAACCCTCTTATAGCGCTCAGCAAGCGAGGAGGCAAGCTCCTCACCGCCCAAATTTGCCGCAAGCGCAAAGGCATCTGCCCCCTGAACACCACCGCAAAAGCTGCGCAGCTCATGATTGTAATAAATCTCAATAACACGGCTTGACAGCCTGTTAATTATTGCAAAAATGTCGGACAATTCGTAGGACGGTAGCGCAAATTCAAGACAGTGCGCAAGCATATGAAGTGCTCTGATAAGCAGGCAGGTGTTCACATAGGGCATCGGTATCTCCATCTCATCAAGAGCCGCCCAATCGCCAAGACACCAGCCTCCCTCCTCCTCGCTATCAAGAAGGCCGAGCGGAGAAGCCTCAACACGCCTCATAAGATATGAAATCCACCCCTCTATTCCGTCAAGGTGGCTTAAAAGCGGAGAGCTGTCGCCAAAGTATTTATAATAGCTGCAAGGAACGGTTATAGCCGCCATACCCCATCCACCCGGGCCACCTCCGCCGCCTCCAACAGGTGCGGTATGTCCGATATGACCGGACCTGATATCCTGCGAGTCAAAAATATCCTCTATCCATTTGCGATAGAATTCACGGCTATCCATCGTAAGCATTGCAAGAGGTGCTACAACCTGACCATCTCCGGTATAGCCAAGCCTTTCACGGTGCGGGCAGTCCGAGGGGAAGGAAAGGTGCATATTGTCAAGTATCGTGCGCCAGGATGCATCTATCAGCCAATTAAGCTCCTGCGAGGAGGAATCGAAGGAGGCGGTCACATCCACCGAGGAATAAACAGCCTCAACCCTCACAATCTCGCATTCACCGACTACCTCAAAATAGCGGAAGCCATGCCACACAAAGCACGGAGCAGTCTCCCTATCCTTACCGTCCGAGATAAACTCATCCTGCATTATCTGCGGGATACCGCTGGTACAGACATATACATCGCCTATGGATGTAAAGTTTAGATTGCATTTTCCATCGATTATATCAATATTTTCTGCAAATCTTAAAGTAACCTTATCCCCCTCAGCACCAGTAAGTCTAATCCTTACAAAGCCGGATATGTTGGCACCCGTGTCAAATATTTGTCGCTCATCATCCTTGTAAATCGACTTTGGAGCAATTTTCAAGGCAAGCTTATCAGTAGGGGCGTTGCTCTCTGCCAGGAGGGTGTGTGGAAGAGAGAGAATTTCTGTGGGATAGAGTGGAAAATCCTTGTCCAGAAGGCGCATATCCTGATGCTCCCCGACAAAAAGCTGGGAGTAGGTAACAAAGCTTTGACGGCATTTCTCATTGCCATCACTGCAAAGAACAAGCTCACCATCATCGATGGAAATGGCGAACTGCGTACCAAGCCTGCTCCCAAAGGAGGTATCCCCCTCCGCCCTTCGCTCCCATTGACGGTAAAAGCCATCTCCAAGATGGACCTCAAGAAGGTTGTCACCCTCGGATAGAAGATTGGTTATATCGTAGGTGTGGTAATAGAGCCTGTAGGTATATTCCTCGTCTGAAGGGTAAAGGAATCCTGATGTATCTCTGGCGTGAGCAATCGAGAGCACTGGAGTAAAATAATCCTCCCCGACTCTCTTATTGTTTATATACAGAGTGAAAAAGCCGAGCGCTGTAATTGCTATTTTTGCAGAGGTGAAATCGGGAGCATTAATGTGCTTGACAATTATCGGGCTTGCTATATCCTCCCGCGCCAGAACCATTTTAGCCATTTTTATATATTTATCCATATTAACCTCCCTTAACCTTATTGTAGCACTGACAGTTCAAAAATACAAGAATCCGCAAGGATTTAACCTTAAAAAATGCCCATCCTCGAAAAAAGGACGGGCATTTTAATTAAATCCTCTGCGTGCAAATTAAAGCACCTTGGAGAGAAAATCGACCAGTCGGGGGTTTTTGGGATTTCCAAACAGCTCGGCAGGGCTACCCTCCTCCCGGATATCGCCCTCGTTTATGAAGAGGACGCGGTCTGCAACCTCTCTGGCAAAGCCCATTTCATGGGTAACGATAACCATCGTCATGCCCTCCTCGGCAAGGCTCTTCATAAGCTCCAGCACCTCGCCGACCATCTCGGGGTCGAGAGCGCTGGTGGGCTCGTCAAAGAGAATGACCTTGGGGTCCATTGCAAGGGCGCGAATGATGGCAACCCTCTGCTTCTGTCCGCCC
>JAFTRB010000187.1 GCA_017462445.1 Clostridia bacterium | reverse complement strand
CCCGCATGGTCTGTTCCGGGAACCCAAAGGGTGGAATAGCCCTGCATACGCTTGGTACGAACCAATATATCCTGAAGGGTCTGGTCAAGGGCGTGTCCCATATGGAGATGCCCCGTTACATTGGGCGGAGGAATTACAATAGAGAAGGCAGGCTTTTTCGGGTCGGGGTCGGGCGCGAAGTAGTTCTTCTCGCACCACTCGGCATATAGCCTGTCCTCAAATTCTGTAGGATCGTAGTTCTTTGCAAGTTCTTTTCTCATCGGTGTTTCTCTTGTATATAACTGAAAAATGTTCGAATTTGGTTACAAAAATGAATATCCGTATGTCAAAAAGCGCGACAATCAGCGATATCCCTCATAGACGAGCTTAGTCTCGGTATACATGCTTGCGTACGCCTCTTCAAGGAGCGCCTCCACATCTACCTTGGCAAGCTCCGCCTCCACATCCTCGATGCGCGGCTGGGTCTTGGGATGCCTGGGGGTGAAGACCGTACAGCAATCCTCAAAGGGAAGAATGGAGGTCTCAAAGGTGCCGTAGTGGCGAGCCTGAATGATTATCTCGTTCTTGTCAAGCCCTATGCAGGGGCGGAATACCGGAATTTTCACCTGAGAGTCGGTGACGGCGAGAGCGGCGAGCGTCTGGGATGCCACCTGCCCCAAGCTCTCTCCCGTAATGAGCGCGCCACACTTATACTGTCCGGCGCATCTCTCGGCAAGCCTCATCATAAAGACCCGAAGGAGAACGGTAAAGTAATCCTCGCGGCAGTTATCGCGAAGCTCCTCCTGTATGTGAGTGAGTGAGATAATGTGTACATTTATCCTGGCGCAGTATTCACACATTTCCTGAGCAAGAGTCAATACCTTCACGCGTGCGCGCTCGGAGGTGTAGGGGAAGGACTCAAAGTGAAGCGCCTCGATCTCCATTCCTCTCTTTGCCATCATACAGCCCGCCACGGGAGAATCTATTCCGCCCGAGAGAAGAAGCAAGCCTCTTCCTGCTGTGCGCAGAGGAAGTCCGCCAGCTCCCGGCTCCTGACCTGCTCTTATAAACGCGTGGTCATCACGAACCTCAACGGTAACGATTACCTCGGGATTTCTGACGTCAACCCTGATCCCTCTCACCGAGGAGAGTATAACTCCGCCAATCTGCGCCGATATCTCGGGGGACTTAAGCGGAAAACGCTTATCCGAGCGTCTGGCGTCAACCTTAAAGGTTTTCTTTCCTGCCAGCTTCCCGGGAAGATATTTCCTAGCCATATCCACTATGCTCTCCATCGTCTTTTCACAGACGGCGGCGCGATTTACGGCTACGATGCCAAACACTCGCCTGGCGGCGGTATACATACCATCCATATCACAGTCCTCGCTCTCGGGCTCCACATAAATGGTGGACTGCTTACAGTAGATCCTGAAGGTCCCGTAGGGGCTGGCTCTGCGCCTTAGCTCCTTGACAAGCCCACTCTCAAAGGTCTGGCGGTTTGCTCCCTTAAGGATTACCTCGCCGAACTTACAGAGTATGACCTCTTCAATTCTCTCTTCGTTGCTCTCAAATGATGTAAAATCCATATTAAACTCCAAGGCATAGACTCTTGAATGCCTGGTTTACCTCTCTGATCTTCAAATTGTATTCCAGCACAGCCTCCAGATACTTATCCGCCTCCTCACGAGTGCGGAGGTCTGCTCTGTTATAGCTGGTGGTGTAAATATATGTCTCGCGGAGTATTTTTCCTATCTCGGAAAGATCATCTCCCGCAGCCAGAAGGCGATTGTTTGCCCTGACAAAGTCGCTGAGCTTGTATCTGTATGTGGCTGTGGGGGTATCGTTATAGTCGATGTCCTTATTTGCTTCCTTTACCCACTCGTCGTCAGAGGTCGCCCAGTCATTCATAGATGTGAAGGAGTAGCCGACTACCTCATCGGTATGCCTGATAATCTCAAAAACGAGCGCAGCCTTGTACTCTGTAACTCCGTTTGCCTCGATTACCACTCTCTGGAGCGGATCAAGCGCCAACGGGTCGCCATTTCCGGTATTGGTATAGGTGGTGGAATATACCGTTTCGTAGGCGCCCATCTTGCGGAAGCGGATGTTCTCGTTATCCGAAAGGAGGGTGACTCTTAAAACCACCTTCTCCTTTGTGGGAGTATTATAGGTCTGGTTGATGATAGTTCTGCCATCCTCGGATATCCTGGGATTCTCCGCCATATTCAGTACAACCGACAAATCGGTGGGAGAGGAGAAGGATATCTCATCCTGAAGGACGACGGTAGAACGGGAGTTTGTAAGAAGGACACCGCGATAGCCCGAGGAGCAGGTGGAGCCATACTCCTTGGTCATGTTCGTTACCGCATAGCCGCCGAGCGCATCCGAATAGAAGGAATCGATGGTGGCATAGTCGGTGGAGGAGGTGGTGTAGAACTGCCCTCGCGGAATGGAGGTGTTATTGCGGATCATTACCGTGCTGTGCCCCTCAAGGCTCTTGGCATAAAGCTTGTAGCGCTTGCCATTCTCTCCCGAGTTCCAGAAGCCGTTCACATTATAGTTCTCCGCGCCCGGATCACGAACCCAGCGAACTCCGCCCATAGACAGGATAAAGTTGCCGCAATCCATATCACCGTGGGTGGTGTGATTGGGGCCTGTATGAAGTCCGGTAAAGATCGATCCCGAATTCCAGGAGGAACGGAAGGTGGCGGTATCGATGCCAAGGAAGTTATAGTCCAAGGGAAGCTCCTCCGCCCCCTCGGAGAGGCTGGGATCATAGAAGAGTATATCGAAAATGGAAAGATTCAAATGCTTGTCCTTTATCGCCTTGTCGCGGTAAGCAGCAATACCGGCATCGTCATAGGCTCTCGCCGCATAGTAGAAGGAGGTGCCGCTGACCATTCCCTCGCTGGAATCATGATAGTTCCACATCGTAATATCGGAATCGGCAATGCCGGCTACAAAGTAGTAGCTGTCGCGAAGCCCGATTATGTCAAGATAGCCGTAGGTCTTGCCGCAAGCGCTCTCAAGCGAGGAAAGAGTAACCATCAGGGTGTTTGTACCGTAGCCCCAGTAGCCCGGAGACTCGATATATGCGCCATCGGGCGCGTACTGATGGAGGCACTTCTCGAGCGCCTTGGTATAGTTGGTTACGACATACTGCGCGTTAGCACGGTACTCGGGATAATCCATAAGATAGAGCGCGGAAACCGTCATTCCCGAGCCGCAGACGGTCTGCCAGTTGTTATCACGGTTCATTGTGCGCCAGGCGGTGGAGCCGGCCTTATTGGAAACCGAGAGATAGCCGTTGCTGCTGACATAACTGCCGCTCTTGCCGTCATACTTGATGGAATAATAGCCCTTCATCAATCCCTTTTCATAGAGAATTTTTGCCATCTCATCACGCTTGGTGGGGCTATCGTCAAAGGCGTGATAGATCCAGTCAAGACCGAGGGCGAACTCAACAGCGCCGTCGGCAACATTAAGGAAGTGGCCCTCGCCCCAGTGCTCCCATTTTCCAAGCTCAATGGCAAGAAGATAGAAGGCGTCGGCATACTTCTTTTCGCCCGTCATCTGCCAGGCAAAGGCAAAGGACTTGAGCTTTGTCGTTTGCTTGTCGACATAAGATCTTCCGCCATAGTCATAGCCATCGCCAAGACCAGAGGTCTTAACAGGGTCGAGGGTAAGAGTTATCTCCTCACCGTTTTCGTCGGTATAGGTGTATTCCTTGACGCCGACAAGACGGTTTCCGTTTTCGTCATAAAGATAGTGGGGCTGCCTTACCAATTCCTGCGACTTCGGGCTTGTCCAGGCTACAACTCCGGAGGGGTGAAGGGTAAACATTCCGTTAAAATACCCTTCAGCCTTGGCTATCTGCGCATAAATGTCGGCGCAGAAGTCATTTTCACCGAATTCATTCTCATAAATCGAGCGAAGATCGTCAAAGGTCTGTTGCGTCGCCATCAATCGTGGGTGAGTATTCTCTCCCGAGTGAGCAACCATATCACTGTAAATTGTTTCGCCGCTTGGGCGCTCAAAGAGGATTCCGCCAAGAACATCAAGCTTGTTCTTGAGAGTCAGCTCCTTCGTATTGATCGTGGAGGTAGAAAGGATAACAAGCCCAAGCTCGGAATCGTAGTAGGATTTCGTGCCGAAGATATCACCGACCGAAAGGATAGTAATATAGGGCTCACCGTCGGTATAGACGACAGGCCAGTAGAATACGCCGCCGCTCCACTCCGAGCTGCCCACGGTAAGGGTTGCAGTTGAACCGTCAGCTTTCTTAATTGTGACGGAGCTACCGTCCTTGCTCCAGGATGCTCCCGTATATTTGCAAACAGCGGATATTGGAATGTAGGCGGTATCACCGCTGCCCTCCACATCAAGATTATAGGAGGAGGCGGTGCTGTCGTTATTGATTTTTGTCTTGACTCCTTTTATTAAGGCGTATTCCGAGCCGTGAAGCAGCCAAAGCTCACTTCCGTAATTGCTAGTTGCAGCGCCAACCTCAATACCCATATATAAAAGAGTCGAAACAGCGAGCAAAATAACTATACAAAGCGAAAGCGCCAAAGAAAGCAGCCTCGACTGCCAACTGTTTTTCCTTGTCATACAGAACCTCCCGGGCTATAAAATATTTTCACAATATAATTATATTACAATAAAAGGTGATTGTCAAGAGGAAGATTGCCTGGACACCGCTTTTTTTGAACTAGGGTTTTACAATACGAATTAAGAAAAACGAATAAAAAAAGAAAATCCTGACAGCATTGAAGTCTGATGTCAGGATGTAAATATTTGTTCCCATTTAACGATAAAGGCAGGTAAAGGAGGCAGGGCGTGTCAAGTTTTAGTTTGACAGCTCGCCCGCGAGGTCCTTTTCCATCAAGCGCTTGATCTGCCCCTTTGTCAGCCCCTCGCTGAACAGGTGGTACAGTTTGGCTACCGCCGCCTCGGTCGTCATATCCATTCCGCTGACGGCGCCCGCGCTTTTCAGCTTGGAGCTGGTTTCGTATGCACCGAGTGACACCGTTCCGCCCGGGCACTGGGAGCAGACAGTTATGACCGAGCCTGCGCCAAAAGCCTTTTTTATAATCGGCAGAAGATCTCCGCCACCCATTGGGATATTTCCCGCGCCAAAGGTCTCAAGGACTATTCCGGAAAGCTTCTCGGTCATTATCTCCTCAAAGAGTCCGAATTGCATACCGGGAAAGATTTTAAGGACACCGATTGGAACGTTGGCAAAGGGTCTGTAGCTTATCACGGCTTTGGGCTTTGGCTGTAACAGAGCGCCCGTGTTGTATTTTATCGATATTCCAACCTCAGCCAAATGCGGATAATTCGGAGAATCGAATGCTACGAGCTGATCCGCGCTCATCTTCATTGCCCTATTGCCACGCAGAAGTCTACCGCTGAAGTAAAGGCACACCTCCTTGGCAACACCTTGGGCGGCGATCAGCACCGAGGTTATCAGATTATCACGACCGTCAGAGCGAATTTCCGACAAAGGAATCTGCGAGCCTGTGAGAACGATTGGCTTATTCAGCCCTCCAAGGATAAAAGAAAGCGCGGAGGCTGTGTATGCCATTGTATCGGTTCCGTGGAGGACAACAAAGCCGTCATAGCAGGAATAGTTATCATATATAACTCTCGCTATCGCGTTCCATTCCTCGACGCTCATATTGGAGGAGTCGAGAAGCGGTGACATTTCATAAAGCTCCCAGATGGGAAAATCCTCGCGGTGCATATCGGCAATCTGCGACATTGCCTCACGCAAAAAGCCCGGGACGGGTGTGTAGCCCTTTTCTGTATTTTTCATTCCAATGGTGCCACCCGTGTTAATTATCAGCACCCTTTTGGTCTTTGTTTCTGCCGTTTCCTTCATTGCTTTATTCATCAGGCTGCTATCTTCCCGATGCCCTTTCCCTATCTATATAATTCTGCAAAATTATCTGCGCCGAGAGAGTGTCGACCGCATCCTTGCGCTTTTTACCGTAGGTGCCTGTCTCTCCAAGAAAACGGTATGCCTCCATCGTGGTCATTCTCTCGTCATAGTAATCAATCTCAATATCGGTATATTCCTTCAAGAGAAGAACAAAAGCGCGAATGACATCTGTTCTCTCCCCCAAAGAGCCATCCATATTTTTGGGAAGACCGACAACTATCTTCTTACAACAGCGGTCCGCCGCCTCCTTTGCAACGCGGATAGCGGTCTTTCTCATTCCACCTTCCTTGATAGTGCCGATGCCGCTGGCAATCAGTCCGGAGGGGTCGCACTCGGCAAGCCCGGTGCGAACATCACCGTAGTCGACTCCGAGATATTTTCCGTGGTTAAAATCCATATTCTTCCTCACTTTCGATTCTTTTCATAAACCGCTATTATAAAACGGATTTCGGTAGTAAGGCTTTCAAGCGACTCAACCCTCGCCCGTCCCTCGCTCGAGGTGCGGTAGGCGTATGGCGTCATACCGAACAGAGCCTTTATATCCTCCTTTTTATCAAGGGTGATATCGTATTCAACCCGAGACTCCAAAACGAGAGTCATACCGTCAATTGCAGTATCCTGCGGCTTGTTTCTGTACGGGGTATCGTATATTGCCTTCTTAAGACCGAAAAGGTGGTCAACATCGGGGTATACCATAATGAAGTGTCCGCCACAGCGAAGCACCCTTCCGACCTCGTCGAGAGCCAGGGGAGAAAAAACATTTATTACAGTATCAATGCTATCATCTGCTATCGGCATAGCGTAGGAGCTGGCAACGGCGGTATATAGCCTTTTGGCTCTTGTGGTTGTATGCCTGACCGCCTCCTTTGAAATATCAAAGGCCAGCACCCAAGATGTGGAATCTCTTTCGTAGAGAAGCCTCTCCACCTCGGCGGTATAGTAGCCCTCGCCACAGCCGGCATCAAGCAGCCTGCCACCGCAAGGGGTATAGTCAAGAGCAAGCTCGGCAAGCCTTGTACGAAGGGGCAAATAAAAGCCGCCGTCAAGGAAGCGCCTCCTTGCCTCTACCATATCTCTGTTGTCACCGTGGACACCGCCCGAGGAGCTGAGAAGAAGATTGTAATAGCCCTGTCTCGCTCTATCAAAGGAGTGACCTTTTTCGCAGACAGCTCTCCCCTCCTCTGCCCGAAGAGGGCCTGCGCATTTCGGACATATATATTGCATTTCAAATTCCATTCTTTTTATATTTTGGAGCAAATATTTTGACCGTCATCATTGTTTTGTTATATTTTTGAGCATTTTGCAAGCGGCAAAGATGTGCATTATTCCGCAAATGATAAAAACGGTATTGTGGTTTTTATACAATCAGCATTGCGCCGGCGGAGCCAATGCTATATAAGAACTCGCACAAAGTTACCGTTCATTCAAGAAATTGTCAAGTGCGAGGCGTAAGTGAGCGAGGGAAATGAAGCCGTAGTTACCTACGGCGATTTGAGCGAGTCGAGCGACAACGAAGCAATTGGCGGTTTATTGGATGAACATACTATCGCCGAAGGAGAAAAACCTATACTTCTCCTCGACAGCTGCCTTGTATGCCTGCATCACATTTTCCTTGCCTGCAAGTGCGCTAACCAGCATTATCAGAGTGCTTTCGGGCAGGTGGAAGTTTGTAATCAGGGCATCCGTCGCCTTGAAGGTGTAGCCCGGGTAAATGAAGATCGATGTTTCTCCGCTTATCGGGTGTACTATACCGTCCGAGGTGGAAACGCTCTCAAGCACACGGGCGGAGGTGGTGCCAACCGCGATAATTCTTCCGCCCCTTGCCCTTCTTTCATTTATCTCGGCGGCAACCTCGTCGCTTATATGGAAGAACTCTCTGTGCATAAGATGCTCCTCGATGTTATCCACCTTTACCGGGCGGAAGGTACCAAGCCCGACATGGAGAGTTACCTCGCCATAGCCTACCCCCTTCGCCTTAATGCGTTCGATAAGCTCGTTTGTAAAATGCAGTCCGGCAGTAGGCGCAGCCGCAGAGCCCTCCTCCTTGGCATAAACGGTCTGGTAATCGTTGCGGTTCTCAAGCTTTTTGGTTATGTAGGGAGGAAGCGGCATATTGCCGACAATGTCAAGCACCTCGTAAATGGAGGAAAAGCGCTCTGTATCGTACTCAAAGCGCACCCTGCGATTGCCACCCTCAACAATGGATACAACCGTAGCGCGGAGTATTCCGCCAAAGACAAAGCT
>JAFTRB010000186.1 GCA_017462445.1 Clostridia bacterium | reverse complement strand
CGGTGGTTCTGATCATAAACTGGAAGCAGATGAAGCCGAGCACACCCATAATCAATGCCGCAAGGAAAACTCTAAAGCCGTTGAGGGTTTCACCGTCTGACTCATAGATAATGAAGGGGAGGATAACCATAGGAAGCATATTTCCTATCATCGAGCCGATGGAGCGCCAAGCAGAGAGAGAAGCTCTGTCCGCGGGGTCATTTGAGATGAGAGACAGAAGCGATCCATAAGGCACATTGGCTACGGTGTAAAAGGCATCCCAAACAACATAACCTGCGATGAAGATGATAATCTTCGCCCAAACAGGTGCGCCGGGGAAGGGAAGGAAGCAACAAGCGCCACCCACGATAAGACCGATAGAGCCGGCCCAAATGTATGTAAGGAATTTGTTCCTCTTATACTTGCGCTTGTCAGCATCTACGATGGAGCCGATAAGAGGGTCGTTTATGGCATCCCAAACCTGAACTACTACAAGAAGGAGGGAGTACCAAAGTCCCAGACCCATAACCTGGGTCCAGAAGAGTGCCATAGTGCCCTTGAGCGCAAAGCTCATGTTGCATCCAAGGTCACCGGCTGCGTAGGATACACTGTCAAGTATACCAAACTTACGCTTGCCGTTGGCATCGAGTTGAACATTTTTTGCCATTTTGTTTTCTCCTT
This sequence comes from Clostridia bacterium, assembly GCA_017462445.1. The sequence continues at coordinate 2,789 of JAFTRB010000186.1, read as the reverse complement.
AAAATATTTTTTATTCACCATGACTATTATAACAAATTGGGCGTGGGGTGAGAAGTGCCAAACTGCCACTTCTGTGACACCTCCCTACGAATAAAATTTTCCGCCTTTGTCAGTTTTACACAAAATATGTTAATTATTATCTCATTTATAATTGTCAAATGCTGTTGACTTGTTAATAAAAAATTGTTATACTAAAGAAAAAACCTACAAAGAGGTTATTATGTATAAGCAGTGCAGGACCGAGCAATCGGCAAAAAGGCAGAGAGAAATAGAGCTTGAGCTGGAGCGCTTTCTGCTCTCCCGTCGCATAGATGAAATTACGGTAAGCGAGCTTTGCGAGCGCCTTTCCATTCCCAGAAAGGCGTTCTACCGCTATTTTGATAGCATAGATGGCGCAATTCACGCGTGGATAGACCACACTCTGGCAGAGTTCCAGTCCTTCGGCTCAAGATACACCGAGAGGGAAAGGCGAACTCTCGAGAGGGACATAGAGCAGTTCTTCATTTTCTGGCAGGAGCGCAAGCGCTTTCTTGACGCCCTGGATGGGAGCGAGCTGGTCGGTCTTTTAATCCAGAAGTCCCTGGATTATTCTGTCAGTGATATGATAAACCCAAGCAAGTTCCTCCCCTACGACGGTGATTGGGCGAGGAATAAGGTGTTTAAGTTTGCGATATGCGGTCTTATGACAATGATGATAGAGTGGTACAAGAGTGGCTTTAGCACCTCAACCAGGGAGATGGCGCGCCTCAGCTGCCGCATTTTCTCCGAGCCGCTGTTCCCGAATCTGCAGAGCCTTGGCATAATCGGATAATAGGTCGGATTATTGGCGAGGCAGCGCCGCCACTGTAAGGCTTTTTAGGGAAAATGCTCCGTGAGCTTCGGGCAACCTTATATCATCGATATATATTGAAAAAGAGAGAGTCGGGCGGCTTGATTTGCGCCCAAAAAGCTCTCTCTTTTTTTGTTTACAGGCTATCCGTGTTAAATTTTAGCATCCCAGAGCCCACAGAAGGAGTCGATGGGGTCTTTACCCGGGAAGGCGTCAGGCCCACTTACAAGTCCCCTGACAAGGGCGCTCATCGTGTCCGGCTTGGAATCGTAGGCATTGATGTAGGTACGCACCTGGGGAATGTCGGCGAGCATCGTGGGCGCATTTACGCTGATTGCCACAACCGGAAGCTCAAATACATACCAGGGGATTTCCCCACCGCCCTTGGAAAGACCGAAGGCGGGGCGGCCGTTTGCCACATCGCACAGTGTAATAACCAGATCCTGACCTGCCTTGAAGTCGGCAATAGCATTCTTTCCTGCAAAGTACAGGTTAAGGCTGGGCTTTTCGCCTCTTGCCACCTGCGCCTTTATCCTGTCAAGCGGACTCTCGTAGATAAAGGCGTCAAAGCCCTCCTCGATAAGCCTGTCGCGTAGGTCCTCGGCTGGGTTCTTTTTAGCGCCCATTCCGCCTATAGCCATCTGCACCAGGGCATCCATTGGCCCCTGAGCGCCCTTGACATATACGATCATTATTCTTTTGTATTTTTCCGGAGTGAGAGGAAGAACATCCTTATCCTTGTATTTTACAAGAGTAACAGCCCTCTCGCTTATCTTCTTCGCCGCTGCAAGGTATTCCTCCCTGCCGATTTTTCCTGTGAGGTCGGTGGGGGTGGCAAGCTCCTCGCGGCTCTTTTTATTAAGCCCGATTTTCGCCTTAAGACCAAGTATTCTTGTCAGCGCCTCGTTCATTCTTTCCTCGCTGATAACACCGCTTCTGTACGCCCCTAGCATAGTGGCAAAGTCCTCGTCGGGATCGTTGAAGAAGAGGAACATATCACAGCCTGCATTGATAGATGCGGGGAGCATCTCCGCTCTCGTCATTCTGTCGGTCATAGCAACCATATGGCTTGCATCTGTCACAACCATTCCGTTGAAGCCCAGCCTGTCGCGGAGCAGCCCTGTCATAATCTCGGGGCAAAGGGTTGCGGGGAGCATATCCTCGTCCTTAATTCCAGGGCATACCTCTCTCATATACTCGGGCATCATAATGTGACCGCCCATAACAGCGTCAAGCCCTGCCTCGATAAGGGTGGAATACACCATACCAAAGCTAGCCATCCACTCCTCGGTGTTCAGGCTGTTTATGTTGTTCGCAATATGCGCATCGCGGAAGTCCATGCCGTTTCCGGGGAAGTGCTTCGCCGCGCAGGCAAAGCCGCCAACCGAGTGCGCCCCCTCAAGGTAGGCGCGGCTCATCTCGGCAACCCGTTTTGCATCATTGCCAAAGGCGCGGCTTACAACCTCGGTGTTCTCCCAGTTCATATGGATATCGCACACGGGTGCAAATGCCATATTACAGCCGATAGTCTTCGCCTCCTCGTTTGCATATTTTCCAAGCATATGGGCGTATTTTTCCTCACCCGTTGCGCCAATTTTGATACCGCTTCCAATATATGTGCCATCAGAGCAGCAGCCGTTTCCGCCACCCTCGGTATTGCAGGCAATAAAGAGAGGAAGCCTCGAATATTTCTGCAACGAGGCATTCTGCATCATAACCGCCCCGGAGGGCATATTGTTATATCTGCAGCCGCCCAGGTGATACTTGGTTACTAGCTCTTCAAGATATTTTTCATCAATTCCGGCAGTCAGCTGGAAGAATAGCTGTCCTACCTTTTCCTCATCGGTCATCGAGGCAATTGTTTCCTTCACCCAGTCTATATCCTCCTCGGACAACAGATAGGGCTTAGCCTTTAAGTCTACCATTATATATCTCCTTATTAGTGTTCAGTGTTCAGTGT
>JAFTRB010000185.1 GCA_017462445.1 Clostridia bacterium | reverse complement strand
CATAAAAAAGAAGAAATTCGTAGAATTTCAACCTTAGAAAACTAATAATAAGAAAACTAAAAATATAAAATTTTGAGCGAAGATGCCGCGTTTTTCGACATCTTCGCTCTTTTTCGGTTATGCCTAAATGAAGCAGCCCCTGATTATTTGTCATCAGGGCTTCGCCCAGGCCTGCGCTTTGCTTTTATTTCTTTATCCTTGCAACGCCGCAGGCTATGGCGCTGTCATAGACAGCCTTTGCCACCGTCCTGCCGACACGGGGGTCGAATGCCTTGGGAATGATATATTCCCGTGATAGCTCCTCATCCGAAACAAGCGAGGCTATGGCGTATGCCGCCGCGTACTTCATTTCCTCGGTGATTGCCGAGGCTCTGGCGTCGAGCGCTCCCCTGAAGATGCCCGGGAATGCCAGGACATTGTTTATTTGGTTGTTGAAGTCGCTTCTGCCTGTGCCGACTACTGCCGCTCCTGCGCGAAGGGCAAGATCTGGAGCAATCTCGGGCGTGGGGTTTGCCATCGGGAATACTACAGCACCCGCCTTCATTGATGCCACCATTTCCTCGCTTACAATATTTGGAGCAGATACGCCTATAAACACATCAGCCCCCTTCATTGCATCTGCAAGAGTGCCGTCCAGCCCTTCCCTGTTGGTTTTTTCGGCAAGCTCGGCCTGCGCCGAGGTCATTCCCTCCTTGCCTGCAAGGAGAGTTCCGATTTTGTCACAGAGGATCATATCCTTGACACCTAAGCCAAGGAGGAAATTGGCAATTGCTATTCCTGCGCTTCCCGCACCGTTAATTACTACTCTTACTTCGTCAATCTGCTTATTTACGACCTTTAAGGCGTTTATCAGAGCTGCGCCCAAAACGATGGCAGTTCCGTGCTGGTCATCGTGGAACACGGGGATATCGCATATCTCCTTCAGCCTTCTTTCCACCTCGAAGCAACGGGGCGCGGAGATGTCCTCGAGATTTATACCGCCAAAGCTGCCCGAAATCAGGTATATCGTACGCACAAGCTCATCAACATCCTTGCTTTTTATGCAAAGAGGGATAGCGTCAACATCACCGAACGCCTTGAAGAGCAGAGCCTTGCCCTCCATAACCGGCATTCCTGCAACAGGACCGATGTCTCCAAGCCCCAAAACCGCAGTTCCGTCTGTGATAACGGCAACAGTGTTCCATCTTCTTGTAAGCTCATAGGACTTGCTCTCGTCCTTCTGTATTTCAAGGCAGGGGGTGGCAACTCCCGGAGTATAGGCAAGGGACAAATCCTCCCTATCCTTTACCTCCACTCTTTGGGCAATCTCAATTTTACCCTTCCATTCATAATGCTTTTTAAGCGACTCTTCCGCGTAATTCATACCGTTACTCACCTTTCCCAGGGGAATACATAGCCCTCAATGCCGTATTCATCCCTGACCTTGATCATTTCTGCCTGCACAGACTCGTTAATCGGTACACCGCTATCACGGCGCGAGAGCCAGACCTCATGCTCCTTCTCACCTGCTGTATAAATTCTTTCAGCCCCCGGAGCCTTCTTTGAAGCGCGAATGGCGCGGAGAATATCTCCTGCCTTCTTGCGGCAGATATCCTCACCCATAAAGTGGTCGGTATCTATTGCGATAAAGAAGTGACCGAGGTGGTAGGGGCGTGGATTGCCATTTTCGTCCTTGCCGTCAAGATCCTTGCCGTACATACCGTCCTGGAGAACGGCGGAGAGCATTTCAACGACAAGAGCAAAGCCATAGCCCTTGTAGCCGCCGAGAGCCTCGCCAATTCCTCCGAGAGTAGTGAGCGCCGCAGTTCCGTTTCTTATCTTCTTAAGGGCAACGCCCGCATCTCCCTCGACCGCATTTCCGTCAATATCAATAATTGTTCCCGGGTGAACAGGCTCGCCTATCCTCTCATAATACTCAACCTTTCCGTTCTGGGTTATGGAGGTGGCGCAGTCGAAGATAAAGTCAAAGTCCTCGTCGGTGGGTATACCCACAGTATAGGGGTTTGTGCCAAACATTCCCTCAACGCCGAAGGTGGGAGCAACCGAGGGGCGGGCATTTGTTCCTGTCATACCGATACAGCCTGCCTTGGTAGCCATCGTTGCGTAGTAGCCGGCAATACCATAGTGACAGGAATTGCGCACGGCGACCATTCCCATTCCGTATTTTTTAGCCTTCTCGATAGCCATATTCATTGCGCGATAGCCGATAACCTGCCCCATTCCGTGATGTCCGTCAACAACCGCCGTGGTGGGAGTTTCCTTTATTATCTCAAAATTCGTTACAGGCTGTTGAATTCCCGCCTTGATCCTGTCAATGTATATAGGCTTAAAGCGGTTACAGCCGTGGGACTCTATTCCTCTCCTGTCACTCTCAAGAAGGACATCTGTACAAATCTCGGCATCCTCCCTGGGTACACCTGAGGCTACGAAGGCGTCGGTTATAAAGCACTCTGCAATTTTCCAATCAAGGTTCATTTTTGGCATAATTATTCTCCTTAATATTGATTTTTTCCTTACACCTATGTTATAATACTTTTGAGCGTTTTTGTCAACAGGGACACAAAACTATGAGCATTTCGCTCAAATATTGATAAAACAGACCTGATTTATACTTCAAATGCTCAAAAGGAGAATAAAAATGTCAAGCAATGCGAGAGAGCAAATAATACTTGAATATCTTAAAAGCCAAGGAGAGGCGAGTGTGAGCGAGCTATGTCGCGCCACCTTTGTAAGCGAGCCGACAATGCGACGGGATCTTGCCGCTCTCGCTCACGCCGGCAGGATAATACGAACTCACGGTGGCGCGGCGTACAAGAGCGCGCTTGGCGAAAACATACCCCAATCCTACCGCGAGCGCGAACACTCCGAGGCTAAGCTTGCAATTGCAAAAAAGTGTCTTTCGCTTATAAATGACGGCGATACAATCATGGTAGACGGCTCATCTACGGCGCAGGCGCTCCTGAGCCTGATTTCCGAAAAAAAGTCGCTGATCATAATTACCAACAGCGCTAAGGCGGCTATGCTTCCCGACAGAGCGAATGTGCGCCTGTTTGTTACAGGGGGCGAGCTTGCCACCAACTCCTATGCCTTTGTCGGCAGCTATGCCGAGGATTTTCTGCGCTCCTTCAATGCGGATATTTGCTTTTTCTCGGTCAGAACGCTTACCTGTGACGGACTGTTAACAGATAACGCCATAGCCGAAAACGCGGTCCGCCGTGTTATGCTTTCCCGTTCCCGAAGAAGCGTGCTTATGCTAGGCTCGAAGAAGCTCGGCGCGCCCTGTATTAATACGCTCTGCTCTGTTGATGATATATCCTATGTGGTGTCGGAAAGAGATATTTCCCAAGGCTTCCCGGGACAGAGGGAAAAATTTATTTAGCTCTAAAGTTATAACTGCCCCAAATCGGGGCAGTTTTTTTATCACTCATTATCGGTGTTCTCCTTTTCTTTCTCGCCATTTTCTGCCCTTTCCCCTTTTATTTTTTGCTTAATGCTCCCGTACATTTCTCTTAGCACCCCGAGAGTTTTTTCATCCTTTGGAAAAAGGAATTTAAGAAGGACTATTGCGATGCTTACCGTGACAATCTTCTCGGGCGAGATCGGAAGCCAGAGAAAGGTAAGATATGCCCCTGCAACCGCCGTCATCCAGGCTATATTAAAGTAAAGACCGATTACAAGCATTATATATGACCAGCCGTTTGTAATCATCCAGCCAATGCCGAAGCAAAGAAGGAAGTGAGGATTAAGGATGAAGCCAATGACCTTTTTAATAAAGCGCTTCGCCCTTTCCCAAAAGCTGTTTTTCTCCATATTCCATCCCCCACCGACCGATATTTCCCTTCGGGATTATACTTATTGTCCTTTTCAGAATATTTTGCCTTTTGAGTAACATAATATTCTATATGATAGCAGAATAATATTATTATTAAATTTACAAAGTATTACCATTCTGTAAACGCGAGATAAAAATACAAAGTTATGTTAAATGTTTATTAACTCGCGATTAATTTACAATGTAAAATGTTGACAAAGCAAAATAATGTGCTATAATCTTCTTCGTAAAAGGGAGTAGCTGTATGCATAGCATATCCGATAACCGTCATCTCGGCTTTTGCCCGGTTATTAGGTCCACAGGATGGCAAGACTTTTGCAGCAGGGCTGCAAAGGTCTATTTTTTATGGGTAAATATATTAATAAATATATACAAAGGAGAAAAAAATGAAGCACTATTTAACCGATGCTTCCGAGGTCATCAGGAGTGTCGACAGCTCGGTCGATGGCTTGAGCGCCTCGCAGGCGGAAGAGCGGCTTGCTGAAAATGGCAAGAACAAGCTTGTTGAGGCGAAGAAGGAATCGCTTATCCTCCGCTTTCTTAAGCAGCTTTGCGAGCCGATGACAATTATACTGCTGGTTGCCGCCGCAATCTCGGCAGGCGTGGAGATCTACAACGGTCTTCAGCACGGCTTTGAGTTCCCTGCCGATGTTGTCATTATTCTTGCCGTTGTTCTTATAAACGCCATTCTCGGCGTCTGGCAGGAGAGCAAGGCGGAAAAGGCAATTGAAGCATTGCAGGAAATGTCAAAGGCGCAGAGCAAGGTTATAAGAGACGGAAAGCTTATTCTTGTGCCGAGCGAGGATTTGGTTGTTGGAGATATCATCGTTCTTGAGGCAGGCGACTCGGTTCCCGCAGATGCGAGAATTATTGAATGCGCCTCGATGAAGATCGAGGAGGCGGCTCTTACCGGAGAGTCCGTGCCTGTTGATAAGCGTGAGGATGCACTGGTAGCGGGGGCTAACGGAGATGTTGCTCTCGGCGACCGCAAGAATATGGTGTTCATGGGCTCTACCGTGGTTTACGGAAGAGGAAAGGCTGTGGTTACTGCCACCGGTATGGACACCGAGATGGGTAAGATTGCAGATGCGCTTGCCCGGGCGGAGGAAGGAAAAACTCCCTTGCAGATAAAGCTTGCTGGGCTTTCCAAGGTGCTTACCTATCTTGTTATTGGAATATGCGTAATTATCTTTGGCGTTCAGCTCATTCGTGACGGCATAGGCTTCGAGCCAATTATCAACTCCTTTATGATTGCCATCTCGCTGGCTGTTGCCGCAATACCCGAGGGACTTGCTACGGTTGTTACCATCGTGCTTTCCATCGGCGTTACAAATATGTCAAAAAGAAACGCCATTATCCGTAAGCTTACCGCTGTTGAGACTCTTGGCTGTACGCAGATTATCTGCTCGGATAAAACCGGCACGCTTACGCAGAACAAGATGACCGTCGTGGACCACTACGCCTCGGACGAGGGGCTTTTGGCAACCGCTATGTCGCTTTGCTCGGACGCGGAGTTTGACACCGAGGCAGGAGCTGCCGTTGGCGAGCCCACAGAATGCGCTCTCGTTAACTATGCAGAGGCGCTTGGTCTATCCAAGAATGCGCAGAAGAATGTACTGGTGAGAGTGGGCGAGCTTCCCTTTGACTCGGGAAGAAAGATGATGACCACCATTCATAGGCGCGAGGACGGCTCGCTTATCCAGTTTACCAAGGGCGCGCCCGATGAGCTGCTGAAAAGATGCACCAAGGCTATCATTGACGGCGAGGAGGTGGAGCTTACCGATGCAATTCGCGCGGATATTCTTTCCGCGAATAAGGCCATGGCAGATAAGGCGCTTCGTGTCCTTGCCGCCGCGGAGAAAATTATAACCGAGCTTCCCTCCTCCAGTGACAGCGAGAAGGTGGAGCGCGAGCTTTGCTTCATCGGTCTTGTCGGTATGATCGACCCTGTCCGCCCCGAGGTTAAGCCTGCTATTGATGAATGCCGCAGCGCCGGAATTCGCCCGATAATGATTACAGGCGACCACAAGGACACAGCTATTGCCATTGCAATGCAGCTTGGTATCATTACAGACGCCTCCGAGGCTATCACCGGAGCTGAGCTTGACGAAATCTCTGACGAGGAGTTTGACTCCGCTGTTGAAAAATACTCGGTTTATGCGCGTGTTCAGCCCGAGCATAAGACCAGAATCGTAAACGCCTGGAGAAAGAAGGGCAAGGTCACGGCTATGACCGGAGACGGTGTAAATGACGCGCCATCTATCAAGAATGCGGATATCGGCGTTGGAATGGGTATCACAGGCACAGATGTTACAAAGAATGTTGCAGATATGATTCTTGCAGATGACAACTTTGCTACCATCGTTTCGGCCGTTGGCGAGGGAAGAAGGATTTACGATAATATCCGCAAGGCTATACAGTTCCTCCTTGCCTCCAACCTCTCCGAGGTTCTTACAATATTCTTTGCTACCTTAGCAGGCTTTACAATCTTTGCGCCTGTTCATCTGCTCTGGATAAATCTTATCACCGACTGCTTCCCTGCCCTGGCGCTCGGTATGGAGAAGCCGGAGGAAAGCATTATGAAGAGAAAGCCTCGAGACAGTCGCGAGGGTATTTTCTCAGACGGCTTGGGCATAGCGGTTGGCTACCAGGGCTTCCTTGTAACCGTAATAACCCTTGCCTCCTATCTTATCGGAAGATAGTGGCGTGCAGGTCTGCAGCCCGCCGAGGCAATTGCCGCCGGCACATACTCGGCAGAAATGCTTGGCACATCCATGGCATTCCTGACCTTGTCCCTGTGCGAGATTTGCCACTCCTTCAATATGAGATCGCTCCACGGCTCTATCTTCACAATGGAGGGACAGAACCCTTGGCTGTGGGGAGCGGGCGCGCTTTCGCTTCTTCTTACGACTCTTGTCGTAGAGGTCCCCTTCCTTGCAAACGCCTTTGAGCTGGCTCACCTGGATATAATGGAATACGGTGTTGCCTTTGGTCTTGCTATTCTTATTATTCCCATTGTTGAGCTTGCAAAGGTTATTCACAGGGCGATTGACAAGCGCCGCGAGAAGGCAAAGATATAATTTCCTTCTTTGAAAACAAAGAGCATTACGCCTGTTCGGGCTTGCCGAGGGCGTAATGCTCTTGTTTATTCGGTTCTATAATAAATGGCTGTATAATATATGTTGGGGTGATACTCAACAACAAACGACAAAGAGCCGTTTTTTCTATCCTCTCCTTGTAGGCTTTTTCGTGTGGGAGGAAATTGCTCCAAGCCAGGAGGCAACCTGCTCATCCCTGGGGAATGTGTTAATAGTTATGGGGTATTCCCTGCCGATTTGGAAGGACTTATCTCTGCCCAGCGGATGGTATGGCATTACATCCACACCGATAACTCCGTCAAGCCTCTCGGCAAGCTCGCCAATAAAGGCAAAATGCTCTTCCCTGTCGTTGTAGCCCGGAATTATCGGGCAACGCATAAGAATTTTTGCTCCAAGTTCGCTCAGGCGCTCAAGGTTTGAAAGAATCGGGGCAAAGGAAACGCCTGTATATTCCCGGTGTCTTGCCTCGTCACTTTCCTTTACATCGTATAAAAACAGGTCAACATATTCAGCCAGCGCCTCTATATCCTGCCATTTTGCATAGCCCGAGGTCTCGACCGCGGTGTGAAGCCCCTCCTGCTTTGCCCTTTTCACAAGCTCCAGGGTAAAGTCAGGTGTCATAAGAGGCTCGCCACCCGAAACGGTTATACCGCCGCCTGAATTGTTATAGAAGGCTCTGTCACGCACAAGCTCGGAAATAATCTCGTCGACGCTCATCGCTTTGCCGCATATCTCGAGGGCATCACCGCAAGCATCCACGCAAGCGCCGCAGGCCGTACAGGAGCTGCGGTCAAGAATATGTATGCCCTCCGCATTTATGGCGTGCGCGCCGACGCCGCAGGCATCCACGCAAGCGCCGCAGCCGAGGCAACGCTCGGCGCGATATATCAGCTCGGGATACGCGCGCTTGGACTCCGGGTTATGACACCATAGGCAAGCAAGCGGACAGCCCTTTAAGAATACCGTTGTCCTGATGCCCGGCCCATCGTTCAAGCAGAAATGCTGGATATCAAAAACAATTCTTTTCATTGGATCTATCCACCGTGACGAACTCTGGAAATAATCTCGTCCTGTAGCTCGCGGCTGAGGTGAACAAATCTGGCAGAATAACCTCCAACGCGCACCATAAGATGCTCAAAGCCCTCGGGATTATCCCTGGCGGCAATCAATTCCTCAACCGGAGTGGTGTTGCCCTGGAAAATCTGCCCACCCTTTTCCATAAAGCTGTTAAGCACGGCAGATACGACCTCTCTGGAGGCATACGAGCTGTCAAAATCCCACATTGTAGATGCTCCACCCGAGAAGGAGTCAAAGGGCATCTTTCCACAGGAATTGAGGGCCGAGGTAAGTCCCTTTCTCATAGAGGCGTTGGCAGGTCCTACTCCGTGAGCCACAAGGCTGTGGGCAGGTCTGCCGTCGGGGGTAGCGCCAAGCACACGGGCGGCAATAGGAGAGTAAACAAAGGTTAAGGTGACAGGCTTACCCTTTCCTCCCCACCTTGTACGGTAGGAGTGATACATATTGGCAAAATCGGTCATAACGCGCCTTGCAAGCTCGTCTACCTCGTCATTGTCCATGCCGTATTTCTCTATTTTCTTAAGCCTTGCCTGAAGCTTTTCATAGCCGACATAGTTAGCCTTCATGGCCTCGATAAGCTCCTCGGCTGTGCATATCTTCTTATCAAATACCGCAACCTTAATGGCGTAAAGTCCGTCTGCAACATTAGGAAGGGCGATATGATTTCCACCGTAATCGTGATATTTTGCGCCACCGCCGTGCATATTCCTGCCTCGGGAAAGGCAATCGTCAACCATGGAAGAAAGAAGGTACATAGGACGGTTGCGCTCTGCCACCTCGCTGTATATATCCTGCTTTTTGCAGAAGAGATGAGTAAGCCTTTTTGCCTCTTCTATAAAGTCGGAATAGAAGTCCTCAAAGCTGGAATATCCCACCAGACTTTTTGTCGCAAGGAAGCCCTTTACAGGCTGACCGGTAAGCAAGCAAATACCGCCCGTTACCATAAGCTCAAGAATCTTTGCTGTATTCTGCCAACCAATATATAGGAAATCTGAGGTCATTCCCTGAATTCCTACCTCCATACAACCTCCGCAGGCATACTCCACTGCATCACGGAAGGGGTGTCCGTTTTTAACGAGAGCGCCTATTACGGCGGGATCGTAAAGTATCTGCGCCCTATTGTTTCCCGAGAGCATATAGTCTGCGCAAAGCTCTATCAGCTCCCTAGGAGGATTTTCCGGAATTCTGACATATATAGACGGATGGGTTATATTCAGGTCTATAACGGATCTTGTCATAATGTAGGTAAGAGGATTAACCGCCGATGCGCCGTTTGGATATGTGCCTCCAACCACTATCGCCTCAACCCAGGCATCGAAGTTATATATACGCTCGTTGATGCGAAGGAACAGCTCGTCTATGATTTCCTTTGCCTCATCCAAAGTGCATATTCCCTTTTTCAAATCGCGCTCAAGATACGGCCACAGGTAGTAGTCAAGCCTTCCGGGACCGTTACCGCCGTGGGGATTCTCTCGCATAACAACAATGTGCTGCATATAGAACGCCTGTACCGCATCACGGAAGCTTTCCGCAGGATAGCGGGGAACTCTCCTCATCCTTTCAGCAAGCTCGGTATTACCGAGAGCCTCGTAGGCAGAGATATGCTTATCGTTAAAAGCGAGAAGCGCGTCGAGCATAATTATTACTCCGCGGTAAAATTCCTCGGCAAGCTTGTCGCTTGCATTCTCAAGAGCCTTTTCGTAACTCGCCCTGAAGCCCTCTACACCGTGGGTAAGTATCCTGTCGAAAAACCATGTTATATGTCCCTTTGCAGATGTACCGATAAGCTGCTTGTTCATCAGCTCTGCCCCCTCGGGACAGATAGCATTGAATTTCTCAATAGCCTCGGTGTCCGGATCAAGGGCGGGACACCTCTCCTCTACCCTTTCCTCGTGATTGTAGTATATTCTTCCGCCAATGCGGTCATCGGGGTAGGCGAAAACCTCCTGGTTCTCTATCGCAAAAGCCATCGACCTGGCAAGCCGCTCCCAGTGCGGCAAATCCTTGTATATACCCAACGCCGACGAGTGATAATCCTTTTCAAAATGAGTTGGCATTCCACAAATGCCACGCTCACGAGAGATTTTTTCCATGCTTTGAATTCTTTCGCTGATCATAGATATACCTCCAAAAATATTATTTACATATTGATTTTATCATAAAAATGTGCTATCATCAATGCATAATATACCTTTTAATTTGTATAATCGGTTCAAGGAGAAAATATGCTATACAAGGATACAACCTATTACTACACCTCCCTCGACACCTTTTCACACGCTCTTGAAAATGTGCAATTCTTTGTTATGGAGAGCTATGAGATCGGAATGCACAAGCAGGAATTTTTTGAGATAAATATAGTTGTCCAAGGAAGCGGCTCGCATCACATTGAGAAAAACGAAATTCCCGCCGTGGTTGGAGATGTCTTTATAATACCGCCTGAAATGGAGCACGGTTACACGGGCGGAGAGGGCTTTGATGTTTATCATATCCTGGTAAGCAACCGTTTTATTGAGAGAAATATTACCGAGCTTGAGCAAATCCCGGGCTTTTCTATGCTCTTCAGCCTGGAGCCGATGATAAGAGCGAGCGTGAAGACGCCCTTCCATCTGCATCTTGACGAGGAGCAATTCAAGAGCATACTCGGCATTTTAGACGATAGAAGATACAGCCGCAAGAATAAAAGCATTTCAGAGTTCTTTGAATGCACAGGCTCTTTTTACATTTTCTTAAGCAGAATATGCGATATTTACAACTCGCTCTACGCGCTTACGGATATAAGACCGAGAGGAGCAGACGCCTCCTTTATGAGAGCCTTGGCTCTTATTCAGGATAAATATATGGAAAAGCTGACGATAGACAGGCTTGCTCGCGAGGCTATGCTATCAAGGAGCAGCTTTGTACGAATATTCAAGCGGATATGCAAATGCACGCCCAACGAGTACATTACAAGGCGTCGGCTTGAGGTAGCCGAGGCGCTTTTAAGGAATACCAACGCAACGGTACCCGAGATCGCCGAGCGCGTCGGCTTCTATGATGCAGCCCATATGTCAAGGGTGTTCAAGGCGGCGCACGGAGTTAGCTCAACCGAATTTCGGCGGATGTCGCGTGAGATGATTTAGTTCTTCCGAATAAGCATATAAAAAAGCATTACTCACAAAATAAGCGTGCGTAATGCTTTTGTTATTTTCGTTATTTAAGCCTTTTTATTTTTATTGAAGGGGTTTTCCTCGCAAGGCTCGATTATAGGCTCTGCCTCCGGGACTGTCAAGACAATACAAACAAAGGCGTAATGAAGCCTGATTTCCTTCACAAGCTCGGCTATAAGCTGCTCCCTATTATCGTCAATAGACATATCAAGCTCGGAATATTTACCAAATGAGGGGTGGCAGCTCTCCTTAAGCCATTTCATTACCGCACCCGTCACCAAGGCCTCAAGCCACTCCTTCTTTACCGCCTTTCGGTCGCAGCTATGCTGCTTAAATCCGCGGCATTTATAGTAGCGATACACTGCTCCGCCTGACTTCTTTACGCTATCCGCCTGAAGAGTAGAGCCGCAGATATCACAAAAAATGCGTCCTGTGAGAATGTATTTCGCCTTGGTCTCGCCGTTCCCCGCTGTGCGCTTTTTACCGGAGAGCTTGGCGTTAGCCTTATCAAACAGCTCTACGGCTACAATAGCAGGTACACCGCCCGGAATAGCCACATTATCATAGGTATATTCGCCGATATAGAATCTGTTTGCAAGGATGCGAGGGAGTGAGTTTTTATTAAAGCTACCGCCCTTTGATGTTTGATATCCGCGAGCATTAAGGTCCTCTATAATTTTAGAGATAGACTCGCCCGACACATATATTTCAAAAATTTCTTCAACCACGGGCGCCAAAGCAGCATCGACCTGATAGCGCTTATCCCCGTCTACATAGTAGCCAAAGGGAATCGGACCGCCGTTATATCTGCATTCCTGCGCATTTTGCATTAGCCTTTTGCTTACGCTTTCGCCACGGGTTGATGTCTTTATTTCTTCACACATTTTTGCATTCATCCTTCTTTTTTGTTACGTTACCATTATACAGCAAAGTTAATCAAATGTCAAGCAAAAGGGCTATCCCGAAAACGAGATAGCCCCAAGGCTGTCAGTTATCAATATATTTCGCCTTCAGGCGAAGGAGGAGTGCTGAAAGTGGCAGGACCAGCATTCCTGTGAAGAGATTGCTGACACCGTGAATGATATCAAAGGGGATGCCTGATATAATCCAAGCGATCGTCTGCTCAAAATTGAAGCCAAAAAGGAGAGCCTGCGCAGGCGCGTACAGCGTTCCGTAGGCAAAGCCGTGGAGCGAGCATACCAAGGGGTATATAATACAGGCAAGCCAGCTCGGCATTTTCCTTGGAAGAAGCATCGTTAGCCCCCAAAGGACCGTCCATATATAGAGATACGGCACCCACCAGGCGGCAAAGCCACCGTATACTCCGCTTATTACCACATATATGTATATGGGTATCAACGCCTTCAGGCGGAAGGTGACTGTATATACCATTATCAGCATTCCGACAAAGTGAATATTGGGGAACGCCTCCATAATGATTTTGCCTGCAAAAAGGATCGTGCCAAGCATAGCGAATATGCAGGTTTCCTTTATTCTTCTGGAGTTATTCCTTATTCTCTCTGTCGAAGATGCTTGATTATTTTGAGTAGACAAGCTCATAGGTCTTGCCTTCCTCAATAGGTGTCATATCGACGCCTGTCAGCGCATACTCGCCGTCTATGTAGAACGCCCAATATGCCTTATCCACATCGTAATCGGCGCGAATACCGTTTACCGATTTGATGTACATTCCAAAGTCTCCCATTTCTCCCTCAATAAGCTCGTGCTCAATAAGAGCCTCGCCAACGACGGTCTTGTCGGTTTTAATTGTAAAGGTAACAGATTGCTCCTCTACCTTTACCGTAACAGAGAAGGTGTTTTCGCCACTGCCAAAGGTTTTGTCGCTGCGGTAGGTTGCGTTAGCCCATAAGCCCTCCGCATCAATCTGCTCGCCACAGGAGGCAAGCGAGAGAGTTAAAGCGAGAAGCAGGAGAAGCGCGGAAAAGAGAGTCAGAATTCTTTTTGCTGTTTTCATTTTTGTATCCTTTCTTTTTATGAGAAATATCAAAAGGATAAAATAAAAGCACCCTCCACGGGTGCGCAAAAAGGGATAGCCTGCCCTATCCGTCTCGCTCCCCCCGTCTGCCCGAGGGACCTTCTATGAGTCACGGTGCGTTGAGCATTCCGACTTATTCCTTGATGGAAAATACGGTAATGGCTGTTGCTGCGGATTCTCACCGCTATTTCCTCAACCCCGATGGCAGAGCCACCGACAACAGGCTTGCGCCTTGATGCATCGCGTTTATTCTTTTGTAAAGTCATTGTAGCACAGAAGGATAAAAAAGTCAACAGCTTATTTGATATTTTATACCGCTTTTTACTGTCCGTTTTATGGGACTTATGCTATCGTATACTATAATCACAGAAGCAAGCGAAGTCCGACTATATAAGACAAAAGGAGAACTGAAATGAACGAAATGCAGATTAAGTACGCGGTTACACTTTTTAGCGGAGACGAGGAGAGAATCCTTGCGGTTTTTGAGACAAAGGCTGAGGCTGACCATTATGGCAGAAGCAACCTGATCCCTCGGGAATACGGCATTCAAGCCTGCTGCTCGGGTATGTTTATCGGCGATGTGCTATTTGGTGACTCGATGAGCATTTATCACTATTATAACAGGTAAGGGCAAGCCCTGTTCCCGGGTGTATGGCATTCAGCAAAAACCGAATAAAAAGGGGCTGCTTCATCGAGGCTACCCGTAAACAAAATGGACGAGGTGCAATAAATTTGTGCCTCGTCCATAACTTTTATGTGAACTAAAAAATCAAGGTTGAAAACCTACGGTTTTCTCCATTTTCATTAGGTTTTGTTTACTACCGCCGTTTCCTTCCGCCGACGTATGCATATACGCCTGTTGGTCGTAAACGTCGCTTTCTGCT